>PXAT01000101.1 GCA_003565775.1 Ectothiorhodospiraceae bacterium
CAACGATAGAGCCAAACACTGGCATCGTGCCGATACCTGATGAACGACTCGACAAGTTGGCAGGCATGTATAAAAGTAAAAAAATCATTCCTGCTACTGTCACGTTCGTTGATATCGCTGGGCTTGTCGCGGGTGCGAGCCAGGGCGAAGGGCTCGGCAATCAATTTCTAGCCAACATACGTACCTGTAATGCGATTGCGCATGTTGTGCGCGCCTTCGACGACAGTGATGTGCAGCACGTCAACAACCAAGTTTCACCAAAAAAAGATATCGAAGTCATTGAGACAGAGCTTATATTAGCCGACCTTCAGACTGTCGAGAAAATATTCCCCAAGCTCGAGAAAGAAGCTTCGATAAAACCAGACCTCCGACCAAGATTAGAAATCCTAAAACAGGTAAAAGAATTACTCAACGAAGGGTCTATGCTCAATACCAGCAGTGACACTATGCCAATCGAGGACAAAAAATGGTTGCAACAAGAGCTACAACTTCTGACGATTAAGCCGGTAATTTATGTGTTCAACATCGATGAAAATCAATTAAGCGATGACACACAGCAAGAAGAGTTGAAAGATATAGTAAAGCCAAGCAAGGCTGTGTTTATCTGCGCAAAGCTTGAATATGAACTGCAAAGCCTAAGCGAAAGCGAAAAAGCAGAAATGCTCGAAACATATGGCATTGAATGCAGCGGTCTCACTAATCTTGTCCACGCAGCGTATGATACGCTCGGATTACAAAGCTATCTCACTGCCGGAGAAAAAGAAACTAGGGCCTGGACCATCAAAAAAGGTGCTACTGCTCCAGAAGCTGCTGGTGTTATACATAGTGATTTTGAGAAAGGTTTTATTGCAGCTCAAGTCATCAACTACCATGATCTCGTAGATGCTGGGTCAGAACAAGCAGCCAAAGCTGCTGGAAACGTACGGACTGAAGGCAAAGAATATACCATGAAGCCAGATGATGTCGTAGAGTTCCGCTTCAACACTTAAAATATTGAGGTTTTACTTAACTGGGCTCAGTCTCCAGTTTGTCGATATCCGACTCATCACCTTTAACAAGTCGTCGTATGAAGGCACTGTGTTTTGACTATAATAATGGTCTGTATTTACATAATTAGATTTCACGTCTAAGCACTGCAATTCATCGCTTAAAATATGCATCCTATCTATGGCCTTCACACTCGCGACAGGTGTTGCAATAACAAGCTCCTTAAACGCAACTGTCTTTATGAAGTCATAGGCAACATCTAGAGAAAAGCCATTTTGCAGCCCATCAGATACCAAAATGATGACGTGTCGGCGGAGATACTTTTTCTGTATCTCGCCACCATCAGACACGAGCATATTCATCTTATGGAACTGCTGTAAGCGCTTCTCATCAATATAGGAGCGATAATCCGACATAAATTCTTCAAGCTGCCCAACGCTAAACATTGTGTTTTTCGTGAAAGTGCCAGCTGATGTTACTGCCGCAATTGGATCAAGCTCTCCAGGTAAATATATGTGCTTATTGAGCAATATAGACAAACTGGCGTGAAGTCGCATAGCGATTTGTGCACCGACAATGACACCGCCCTCGCTCAAAGCAACAACTGCGACATTATCTGTGCGATACTTTAGAAGTTTTTCGGCAAGCTGACGCCCTGCCTCGGCTCGATTTTTGAAATACATATTACTACAAGTAAGTGTAGCAAGAATTACTTATGATTTACTAGCTTGAGTTGGTGCTGGTGGCGTAAACTTTGGTATCCGACGGCGCGCACGAAATGCCATCGAATGATAATTCGGGCGGTGGCTAGCGTGACTACCTGGCTTATTCATATAGAGCTGCTCGGGTGCCACCTCGCGCGATTCAACTGGCCTAGGCTGCCCAGTATCAACTGTATTATCAACCATACGGTAAAACGTCTGCGATGGAGTCTGCTGAGCGGGTACATTGTATTGCCATGGCATATCATGCATGATATGCCGTGTGTGGGTCACTCTATCTTGAATATAAGTGGTGAGCCCACGCAAACGTTGAATCCGATAACTCATAAACTGCAACACCCTCCCTGGCGTACGCAAAGAAAGCGTAGCCGCAAAGACCTGTTCTGTATAGTCAACCTCTGACACCATTTCATAACGCATATCCTCAAAACATAGCACAAAAGGTTTTTTATCAAGCAACAATAAGCGATGGTTAGTGGCAACCAATAGGGCAAAGCCCTTTTCGTAGCGCCCATTGAGCGCGTGTTCAATCACCTCGTCATCAAACAATAATTGGGGCAGCTCATTGGCCTCTGCTCGCCCCCAGAATCGAAAGTCTGCGCCTACGGCAGCCAATTGCTCTTTTACTCGCTTCTTGTCTACCATTGCTTTGTACCTCCACGCACTTAGAAGATACTACTACTCTAGCAGCATAAGATCAGCTCCGTCAGTTAATTCAAACACAGCATATATGAGATTTTCATCACACTCCTGAGTAGTAAAATACAAAATAATCTGGCATACTTATACCATGCTTGCTACAGCCGAGCAAAAACAAGCTTTGCTCAACGTATTCAAAAAAGGGAGCAAACTCAACTATCGAAAAGGTGAGCTTATCATCCGCGATGGTGATACGCCGAGCGGGATTTTTTATATCGAATCAGGGCTCGTCAAAGCCTACGACATTACTCGCTATGGTGAGGAGAACCTGCTCATCATACGAAAACCAGAAGAAATCTTCCCTATCATCTGGGCTATCACTGAATCAACCTGGCATGTCATGTATGAAGCTATTTCTGATACAACGGTTTATCGAATTGACCGCGAGACTTATATCAATGAAATCACCAAAAAAACCAACCTGCTCGCACCTCTGCTCGACATCACGCTAAAAATGTACCAAATTCAATCGCAGCGCATCATCAACCTAGAATACCGCACTGCCCGAGAGAGATTGATCAGCTTTTTGTTGCTCATGGCTGATCGGTTTGGCGAACCATGTCCTCACGGATTACTGATCAATTGCCCACTTCGACAGCAAGACATCGCCAGCTCAATCAACACATCACGCGAAACTGCCAGTCGTGAACTTTCTGCACTAGAGCGAAAAAATCTTGTATCAATCGAAAAAATGAAAATATGCCTGGTTGACGACAAGAAGCTACGCGCGCTTATCGAATAGCTTTTAGATGATAAAATCGCTCAATATTCCCCTTTTCACCGTGCACTAAAGCATCACGAGAAGCAATAATCTTATAATCAGGCGAGGTTGTGCGCTCAAAGTTTTGTAAAATTTCACGACGCACTCGATTGTTTTTGACGACGCCACCATGCAACTGACCAGGGGCTTCGGCCTCAAACTGCGGTTTTACCATCGATAATATATCTGTTTGAACACTCACTAGTTGCTTGATGTGAGGCAGTAGCTTGGTTTGTGAAATAAATGACACGTCAATCAATACGATATCGATGTGCTCGCTCGACTTAAAATTACGGATATCGGTCTTTTCGTGTAGCTCAATCCTTGGATGGCCATGTAGCGACGAATGGAGCTGATTGGTGCCAACATCCACTGCAATCACTTTTTTAGCGCCATGCTGCAACGCATAATCGGTAAAACCACCAGTGCTGCTACCGACATCCAGTACGATAGCACCATCAAATGACACATCG
>PXAT01000121.1 GCA_003565775.1 Ectothiorhodospiraceae bacterium
GCCGCTGCCAATCGAATGCATGGTTTTTTGCCGTCCTTTAGTTCGCCGACCAACACCGCCGGCCAGCATTCGCTGAACGGCAGTGCGCGGCAGTCCTCGAAACGGGCATCGTTTCTCCCGCCCCAACAGGTGATGGTATCGCTCACGCGATATTCGCCGACAGGAAAATATGCCGCAAGCCGATGATGTCGGGCAAAACAGATCGCATCCTGAATGGCCTTGGTGGCATCACGCTGTCCGGTCGGATCAGCCGAAAAGGGAGCTGCTGTTATGTCAACAAGACCCTGATCCAGCAGTGACTGTGCTGTCATTGCCTGTAATGCTGGCACATCATCAATACATACCCCTTGGCTTGCAGGAGATGCCGCCTTTCCAACCGTGATCGATTCTCTTTCCTTGTTCATTGTGTATTCCTTTGGCAATGAATGCTCAACCCGGCAGTATTCAGCCCCACGACGTTACTGACGGTCATTTCCTTTTCTCCGGTGATACTGCTGTCTAGTATAGAGATGTCTTTGAGTGGACAGTTCTGCAGACCGGCAAGTTGTACGGTTTCTGCAGCCGATTCACAGTTTATCTGCCGCAGCAGGATTGTACGGATTTCAGGCAGGTGCCGGTTCGTATAATCAATCGCCAGCCTGGCATTGCCGTAGTGCGAGGTAATGATCACCGCCTGCTGGCGGATTCTGCGCATGGTAATGCGCTCGGCTTGAACACATTCCACCACCCCGCCGCGCCCGGGACGTGATTTGATTCTTACCCCGCAATCCGTGTCATCAAAAACACAATCTTCAGCCAGCACATTGCGGACCCCCGCCGACATCTCGCTGCCGATGACGATGCCACCGTGGGCACGATGCACCGTACATCTTCTGATATGTACATTTTTACATGGAACGCCCAATGCCCAGCCATCGGCATCTCGGCCAGCCTTCAGGCAAATGCCATCATCACCGGTATCGACAAAACAATCTTCAATCAGTACATTGCGGCAGGAATCAGGATTGATGCCATCGGTGTTGGGTGCGATGGCATCATCAGGATTCAATACCTTGACCCCGCGAATGGTCAACTCCTGACAACAGACCGGATGCACGGTCCATGACGGACTGTTGCACAAGGTCACCCCTTCAATCAGCACCCGCTGAGTATCAATGAACTGGAGCATCGGCGGACGGATTCCGGCCTCGCGGGTGCCGTAGCGACGCTGTTCCACTGGCACCCGCGCATTGTTGGCCTTCTGCAGGTCCACCATCATCGGCTGACGCTTCTTCCACGGCCACCAGTCTTCACCTTGACCGTTGAGCACCCCGGAGCCACTGACAGCTACATCGCAACAATCGCGGGCGTACAGCAATGGCGAATAATTGTAGCACCAGCTACCGCCGCGCTGCGAATAGACCACCGGCAGATAATCCTCCGGAAGCTTACTGAACAGAACTTCAGCGCCTTCTTCTAGGTGCAAGTCGATCCGACTGCGCAAATGAATCGGCCCGGTCAACCATGTACCAGTCGGGACAACCACTCGCCCGCCGCCTGCAGCCACTGCCGCTTCGATTGCAGAGGAAAATGCTGTAGAATTTGACGTAACCCCGTCAGAAAGCGCACCGTAATCAGTGATGATGAAATCACGCTGCGGTATTTCCGGCAGGCGCGGTGCTGCAAAAGGGATAAAAACTTCGTGGCTATTCATGCATTTCTTCCTGTAATTAATGTTGTCATAATACCCTACTATTCGTTATCGGGCGTCGAATGGGGCTTGTCGATGAGATAAATGCTGCTCGCAAATTCCCCTCGTCTCATGCTTGTGAAGCGGCCCATATTAAAAGCAATGAATTCTCCGTCATCAGCATGTGAAGACCCACTGATAGCCCACAGCTTCCTGTCGTCTCGAGGATCATCAGGATTATAGCGCATGACATGTGACATCCTTTTATCAATCACAAATGCCCTAGTGCTCTCATCGAATCGCCGCCGCTGGACCTGGAAAATCGACTCGTCCCCCTCTTCGTCAATTTTGAAAATCCCATATACCAATTCGGGGCTTTGTGGGTGCATCCAGGATCCACGACGGAAATTGGACACCGTTCCCAGTTCATATTGGATCCATGATCCATTTTCTAGCCTGGACCAATATTCCATATTAGGCCTGACATATTGACTATATCCGCCGGCTCTGTCTCCCCAGGTAATATACGGATTCCCTTCTGCGTCTACCTGAACATCGCCAAAGAAACCATGATAACGTCGCGATCCGTCCTTGATAACATCCATGTAGCGGTGACCGTCTTCAATGGGCGTATTGCTCCAGTCAAAGGCATATCGGCCATCGGCCCTATAGAACTTCTGTTCATCAATGTCATACATAATATAAAATATAGCCATGGTAAATCGCTCTCTGACATTTTTGGCCATGGTAACAAAATGCAGTCGATTATGTGTGGCGTCCAAGGTGAATATGGTGTAATTCCTGTTCACTGGATACTGATTGTGCCAATTCCACAGTCTCTTCATCACAAAGGATTCGCCGTCATCGTGGCTGATGAATAATACCTCGAACTGCTGATCTGACGGCCCAATATGGGTTTGCACAAAGATGTTGCCGCGCATGTCACTCTGCAATGCTGGCTGTCTTCCCAGGACGCCTTCTTCGCCTTCTGGCACTGAAAGAAAGCGCTCTTCGCCAAATGTAGTGATGTCGTATGGCTGTTCGCTGATGCGATAGTGAATATGCGGTTCATCCCACGGTGCACCTTGATCCCACCGTACTCCTGACTTGTAATACATCGCCAAGACCTTGCCTTCTGAGGTAAAGGTGAATTGAGCATTATTGTGGGCCTCTGGGGCGGTGGTGGTCAGCACATACACCGCTTCATCACCTGTTTCAATATCAATGGATTTGATGGATTGTTGGCCTGTAGTGGTGGTATAGGCGATGAATACCTTTCCACCTCTGGCCTCGATCGTAGGCCTTCCTCGATACTGCCAAATGCCGTCTTCAACGACTCTTCGTGTTCGATAACCATCTTCGGATAGGCCTTCCTCTGAAAAAGACAGGCTGGTGAACGCAACGGTGATCATAGTCCAGGCAAGCAGTATGTTGGCTGTGAGTGTGACTGTGCTGTGCATATGCGTTTCCTTCGTGTAGTAGATGACTCTAAAATGTCACCTGAGGCAGTTTCACCATGAATTCAATTCTGGATGTCATTCTTGTTAAATGCATATAAAAACAGGGGATCGCCTTCTTTGGCATCGTTGCCAAGGAGTATGACATTCCCTTGGGCATTGCCAGCCAATGAAAAAAACGAGGTATCGGGCAAGCGCTGACGCCCGATTTCGATCGGCGCGTTACTATCATCAAGGCGCCACCGGGTTATATAGCTGCCGACATAGTTTTCATATCGACCTGATTTGTGACGCTCATGGACACGATCCACCTCAGTGTGGGCATAGATGAATTCGCGAGGTCCGACCTGAATCATATCATGTTGATGGGTGGCCGCCCGACTGGCCTCATGACCGGCAATCACGGTACTGGTCTTGACCTCAAGACTGTTGGCACATACGACAGCGCAAACCATCTCCCCTAGCAATCCTGTGCGTCCACGATTCGAGAAGCTTGCCGGGCGCATA
>PXAT01000035.1 GCA_003565775.1 Ectothiorhodospiraceae bacterium
AACGATGCCGTCACGGTTTACGAACTTGTGGAGACCGGGGCCGCCGGGGGAGCGGAGGCGGGCCAATCCGTGGGGACGGTGGGAGCAAAAGTTTATGTCGGGGGAAACAACTCGGTCGCCGTTCATGACCTGGGAAACGGAAGTGTGTCCAAGTTGCGGATACCGGGAGAGGTGAAGGATATGTTTGCCGTAGGAAACACGATGTACATGGCGACCTATGCCCCGGCTGCGCTTTGGGAACACCGGGCGTTGGAAGGAAGTCCTCCGCGGTTGCTGGCAAGGTTTCCGCCCTCTCAGAACCGGCCGCACGTCGTTCGCTGGGATGACGTCAATGAGTTGGTCGTCATCGGGCTGCGTTCTGATAGGGGAGGAGGCTCCCTTTGTTTTTTCGATCCGGTGACCGGGGAGCTTATCGTGCACCGCGACCCCTTGGGCAGCGCTCAATGGGTATGGAATGTCGCTCCCGCGAAGGGCGTGGTTTACATCGCCGGGGCGAACCCCGGAGGAAGATCCGGTGACATCGCCGCCTGGGATCCGGCGCGCGGCAAAGAGGTATGGCGGATGGAAGCTCCATTCGGTGAAGGCGGGGGGATCAGCGGTTTGGCGGCTTTCGAGGGGCGTCTTTTGGGGGTGACGATTGGCGGGTCCCGTTTGTTTGTTATCGATCCGCATGGGGCCGGCGGACCGGAGATTGTTAATCAACGCGATTTGTCCTCGTTTGTCCACGCGTCGACACCATTACCCAGGCTGGTTGTCGGTCGCGGCGCGATTTACGGGATATCGTCTCACGCCGTTTTTCGTATCGATCCGAAAACCTTTGAACCGGAGCCTTTGGTGAGCGACCTTGGGGCGGAATGGTTCAGCGGTCCACGGGTTGCAGTCGATGACGACGGCGCGCTGTATACATTGAAAGGTCGCGATCTGGTTCGAATCCGATGGAAGGAGTGAACGATCCAAGACCGTTGAGCTGCTGATACTTACCACTGTTTTTAATGGAATCCCAACTCTACGCACCCGACTATATCGTCATCGGCGGATTTTTCGCATCGATGATTGCCATCGGCTTTTACTTTGCCGGGCGGATGAAGAACACCAGGGACTATTTCAGCGGGGGAAAGAACATCCCCTGGTGGATCTCCGGGATTTCGTTCTACATGTCGAGCTTCAGTGCCTTCGCGTTTATCGCCTATTCGTCGCTGGCCTACCGTTATGGCTGGATGGCGGTGACGATTTACTGGGTCACGGTGCCGGCGACCCTGGTAAGCGCCTATTTCTTTGCCGCGCGCTGGCGGCGCGCCGCGAACACCAGCCCCCTGGAGTTCATTGAGGAAAGATACAGCAATAAGATGCGGCAGGCGCTGGCCTGGCTGGGGATCCCGATGAAGGTGATCGACGATGCCCTGAAGCTGTTTGCGATCAGCACGCTGCTTACGGCGGGGCTCGGCATTGCCGATGTCCTGCCTGAGGCGTGGGCGGGAAACGCCGTGATGTTCGCGGTCATTGCCTCGGGATTGATCATCCTGGCCTACACCTTCCTGGGGGGCCTCTGGGCGGTTATGGTGACGGATTTTGTCCAGTTTGTGGTGCTGGCGGTGGTGGTGGCTCTTCTGTTTCCGTTGGCCATATCGGCCGCCGGCGGATGGAGCGGTTTCCGGGAGGGAGTTCCCGACGGTTTCTTCTCGCTGATCAACACCGATTTTCAATCCGGCTGGTACCTGCTTGCCTTCCTGGTGATTTTGACCCTTGGTAATTGTTCGCAATGGCACCTGGTGCAGCGTTACTACTCGGTGCGGCGGGACAAGGATGCCCGGAAGGTTGGCTACATGGTGGCCATTTTGAATTTCGTCACCCCGCCGCTCCTGTTTCTGCCGGCGATGGCGGCCGTGGTCTTTCTCCCCGGAGTCGAAAATCCGAGCGATATTTACGGCCTGGTGTGCAAGCATCTTTTGCCGATCGGGATGATGGGCATGCTCATCGCCGCGATGTTCGCCGCCACGATGTCGATGCTCTCGAGCGATTACAACGCGGTTTCGGCGGTGCTGACCAACGACGTTTACAAACGGCTCATCAAGCCGAACGCCACCGACCGGGAACTGGTGATGTGCGGACGCCTGACGACGATCGCCGTCGGCCTGACTGCCCTGGGGATCACGTTGCTGATCATGCGGCGCGCGCAGGAGACCGAGCTGCTCAACATGATGATCCAGCTTTTCGCGGTCTTTTTGCCGCCGATCGCCATTCCCATTCTTACCGGCCTGCTCACCAAGAAGATCAATAGCGGGGGAGGGCTGACCGGGCTGGCGACGGGGACGGTCGCGGGAATGGTCGTCTTTTTCGCCAACGAAATCTGGGGCGGGCAGATCCCGCTCTTTGCGATGCTGGCGGCAACGGAATGGGTCACCCTTGTCACCGTTTGCACGACCGTCGCGGGAATGTTGATCGGAACGGCACTGACGCGGAACTCGGCCGGGCAGAACCGGAAAGTGGACGGTCTATTCGAGCGGCTGGAGGAGGTCGAGGCGCCGCAGGAGAGGGGAACGGCGGCGTCCGGCGGCACCGGAGACTTTTCGCCGTTCCCGATCATCGGTTACGTGGTGCTGTTCTTCGGACTGCTGTTGATCGGCGCGGTGTTATTTTTCTCCCCGAAGGAACTGGCATCGGAACGCCTGATGAGCTTTGGCGTCGGAGCCGTTATGATCCTGATCGGCGCCGGGTTTATTTACCTGGAAACGCGGTTGAAGAAACGGGCGAAGGCGTCGTCCGGGACGGACCTGTAAAAGGTGCGTTAATGGCCAAAACCGAGGCCGGACTGCACGGGGATTCACCGGGCAGGGACGTTACAACGCGAGTGCCCGACGGAGATCGTCGTGTTCAAACGCGCTCGCCATGCGCTCAATCTCAGGGGAGCGCACCCCCAGTTTTTTCGCTGTTTGACGCCATTGCGCCGTGGCCGCGGCGACCTCCTTTATAATGCCGCGAGCCTTGGCGAGGGAAAGCGCGAAATAACCGGCAACTTCTTCCAGCAAGTCCAGCGAGCATGTGCCCTCACGCAAATCGATGTTCGTCGTCAACACCCGCGCCTTAATGTCAACCGGAACCGGATTTAGGTCATACGCGGGAGAAAGCTCCCAACCCGCTCGGCTCCGCCAGAGAAAACCGTGGTTGCGCAGGTGATCGTCCACATTCGAAATCAGCACGTTAAGAACCATCCGCCGATATAAGGCATGGGCGTCCTTCGTTGCCTGCGCTCCATCCCGGCTGAGTGCGTCCACTATTTCCGGGTAACTGCCGCCTTCGCCATCCCTGGCTCCGAGCATGGGCATGGCGGAAAGAAAAGGTATGCGTTGACTTCCCTTCCGGTCGAAGCGGCGGGACAAGAGCACCGCTTTCCCCGCCACGTGAACCAGCTCATGATCCGGGGTGGTGATTCCTGCGCGATCCGCCAGCCGCAGCGCGATTTCCTCCCAGGTTTCCACGCTGTATTCGTCGGTTTCCCTGGGAAATTTGGCAATGGCCAGGCGGCCATGTTGATCCATCACCGATGCCTTGGGGCGTGCTCCGCCCAATGAGGAACCCGGCGCGAA
>PXAT01000009.1 GCA_003565775.1 Ectothiorhodospiraceae bacterium
CACGCGTCAGGAGGACAAGCGCTGGCGGGCGGCCTCGCGGACATCCGGATCGGTGTCTTCGCGGATGATTTCCTGCAGCAGGCGATCTCCTTCGACCAGGCGGACCGCTGCCTGGCGGATCGCGGGTTCACGCCCGCGCCGGGCGACGTGGGCGATCAGTGTGGAATCGTCACAAATGGTCAGCGTGGCTTCGCGATCAGCCAGCGTCAGTCCGGGGGCACCGCCCACCAGCAAGGTCCGAAGCCGATCGACCGCCGCGTCACGAACCACCGGCTCACTATCGTGCCGGGCCAGGTACAACAGCGGGTCGGGCTGGCGCAGTTGTCGGACGACCCGTCGACGCTCGGTCGGATCCTCGCTGCGCAGCCCTTCCGAATCCTGCCGCGGCTGTGCGCCGCGGCAGGCCCTGCGAGCAAACAGCCGTTGCAGAATCGCGAGCATCGTCGACTAGCGGCGGTTCCGGCGCCCTGCCTGCAGCTTGAGCCGCAGTGCATTGAGCTTGATGAAGCCGGCCGCGTCCTTCTGATCGTAGGCCCCGGCATCATCCTCGAAGGTGGCGATACGCTCATCGAACAGACTGTCGGTGTCGGACCTGCGACCCACCACCGAAACGGCGCCCTTGTACAGCTTCAGCCGCACCACGCCGTTGACCACCTGCTGGGTATGATCGATCAGCGCCTGCAGGGCTTCACGCTCGGGACTGAACCAGTAACCGTTGTAGATCAGCTTGGCGTAGCGCGGCATCATCTCGTCCTTCAGATGCGCAGCCTCACGGTCCAGGGTCAGTGATTCGATGCCGCGATGCGCCTTCAGCAGGATGGTGCCGCCCGGGGTCTCGTAACAGCCCCGCGATTTCATGCCGACGTAGCGGTTCTCGACGATATCCAGGCGGCCGATGCCGTTGGCGCCGCCGATGCGGTTCAACTCGGCCAGGATGTCCGCCGGGCTCATGGCCCGGCCGTCAATCGATACGCAATCACCGCGCTCGTAACCCAGCTCGATGTAGGTGGTCTGGTCGGGGGCATCCTCCGGCGCCACGCTCCAGCGCCACATGTCCTCCTCGGCCTCGGCCCACGGATCTTCCAGGATGCCGCCCTCGTAGGAGATGTGCAGCAGGTTGGCATCCATGGAATACGGCGAGCCGCCCTGCTTCTTTCCTTCGATCGGAATACCCCGCTTCTCGGCATAGTCCAGCAGCTTCTCGCGGGACAGCAGATCCCATTCCCGCCACGGTGCGATCACCTTGATACCCGGCTCGAGGCCGTAATAGCCCAGTTCGAAGCGCACCTGATCGTTGCCCTTGCCGGTGGCACCGTGGGACACCGCGTCGGCACCGGTTTCCCGCGCGATCTCCACCTGACGCTTGGCGATCAGCGGACGCGCGATGGAGGTGCCCAGCAGGTATTCACCCTCATAGATGGCGTTGGCGCGGAACATCGGAAACACGAAGTCCCGCACGAATTCCTCGCGCAGATCCTCGATGTAGATTTCCCTGACGCCGAGAGACTGCGCCTTGGCCCGGGCCGGCTCCAGCTCCTCGCCCTGACCCAGGTCGGCGGTGAAGGTCACCACCTCGCAGTCGTAGACGTCCTTGAGCCATTCCAGAATGACCGAGGTATCCAGCCCACCGGAGTAGGCAAGCACGACTTTCTTCACATCACTCATGGCCAGACGGTCCCCTGCGATTGATCAACACGGTCGCGGCGCAGGCTGCGCCCCGAAAGCGCGCAATGATCGACCCTCGTTACGGCAAGTGCAAGGCGCCGGGCTGTCGCCTGCAGGCCGACTTTCCTATACTGTGCCGCCTCGCAAGCGAAGCCAGCCCCGGACGTTCATGGATCAGATCACCCTCGCCCGACCCGACGACTGGCACCTGCACCTGCGCGATGGTGCCGTCCTCGCCGATGTGGTGCCGTTTACCGCGCGCCGCTTCGGACGCGCCATCATCATGCCCAACCTGAAACCGCCGGTGACCGATGCGGATGCCGCTGCCGCCTATCGTAATCGCATCCTGGCGGCGATTCCGGCGGGTGCCGATTTCCGGCCCCTGATGACGCTGTACCTGACGGATAACACATCCACCGCGACCATTGCCGCGGCCGCCGACGGCGGCGTCGTCACGGCCGTGAAGCTCTATCCGGCAGGCGCCACCACCAACTCCGATGCTGGGGTGACCAATCTCGACCGCTGCGAAGAAGTGCTCTCGGTGATGGAGGAGAAGGGTCTGCCGCTGCTGGTTCACGGTGAAGTGACGCATGGCGCCGTGGACATCTTCGATCGCGAACAGCGCTTCATCGAGGAACGGCTGATGCCCTTGCTGCAACGGCACCCGAATCTGCGCGTCGTGTTCGAGCACATCACCACCGCCATCGCCGCGGATTTCGTGCGCCAGGCCGGGCCCAATGTGGCAGCCACGATCACGCCGCAGCATCTGCTGTTCAACCGCAATCACATGCTGGTGGGCGGGATCCGGCCGCATTACTACTGTCTGCCGATCCTCAAGCGCGAGACCGATCGCGAGGCCCTTCTGGACGCGGCCACCTCCGGCAACCCGAAATTCTTCCTCGGTACCGACAGCGCGCCGCACGCACAGGGCGACAAGGAAAACGCCTGCGGTTGTGCCGGCTGCTTCTCCGCGCCGGCCGCCATCGAACTTTACGCCGAGGCCTTCGAAACCGTCGGCAAGCTGGACCGGCTGGAAGGCTTTGCCAGCCATTTCGGCGCCGATTTCTACGGCCTGCCCAGGAACACCGCACGCATCGCCCTGCGGCGGGAACCCTGGACCATTCCGACGGACTATGCCTTTGGATCGGGCAGGATCGTGCCCCTGTGGGCCGGCGCCACCCTGCAATGGCAACTGAGCGACGACGGCCCGCATGGAGGCCCGCAGTGAGCGAGACCGATAACAGCAGTGCCACCGCTGTCCAGGGCGCCGCCGCAGGCGCGCCGATTTCCCGCCGCTTTCGCAGCTTTCTGCCGGTGGTGGTGGATGTCGAGACCGGCGGCCTGAACTGGAACACCGACGCCCTGCTGCAGGTGGCGGCGGTGATCGTGCGCATGGACGATCAGGGCCGGATGTACCGGGCCGAGACCCATTCCTGTCACGTGCAGCCGTTCGAAGGTGCCAACATCGACCCGAAGTCGCTGGAAATCAACGGCATCGACCCGCATCATCCGCTGCGCATCGCCTACAGCGAACAGGATGCCCTCGGGCGCATGTTCAAACCGATCCGCCAGGAGATCCGCGACACGGGCTGCACCCGCGCCATCCTGGTCGGCCACAACGCCACCTTCGACCTGTACTTCATGAATGCCGCGGTCGAGCGCGCCGGCATCCGTCGCAATCCGTTTCACCCCTTCGGCAGCTTCGACACCGCCACCCTCGGCGGACTCGCCTACGGCCAGACCGTACTCGCCCGGGCGGTGAAGGCCTCCGGCGCCGAATGGCAAGGTAACGAGGCCCATTCCGCCGTCTACGACGCGGAAAAGACCGCGGACCTGTTCTGCACCATCGTCAATGCATGGGACGAGAGGATCGGGATTCCGGGTTTCGGGCCGGGGTAAGAGCAGGTGCGAGG
>PXAT01000054.1 GCA_003565775.1 Ectothiorhodospiraceae bacterium
TATCTGGCTTTTGCTTTATCAATACACCCAGAATGCACAGCATGATAAACAGGATAGCCCAATACCGTGAAGGAAAACTATACCAAAGAACCAACGACGTCAGGCATCCCAATCGAATTGCCACCCTAAAGAAAACCTCTTTCATCACTACGAATCACCCAGCGCGCCAGCCCTTATAAGATCAAAATAAAAATTTAGTGCACGTTGCGCGTTATCGATTTCGAATTCAAATAGCTCTTTGGCATGCTCTAAAGGCACTATTCCGCTCGATACTCCATCAACCAATGGTTTGGTAGCCGGGTTGACACCGAGCTCATGCTGAAGATCTCCGTAAAGGGCATTTATATTTAAGGTGCCCCCCGCTACTGTTCCAGCCTTCCCAACTTTGACAGAGAGAACACCAGAGACGAGAAATCCGCTTCCAAGTCTTGTTGTGGCATGCTGTGGTTTGCTTCTAACGGTATAGTTCAAGTATAGATAACATGCGTTTGCAACATCTGGATCCGCCCATACCCTTTTTCCGACCTCCAATAACATAAAATTTCGCAATTTCTGTTCGTCTCTTCTAGCGGAACCCAATGCTCCACTGCGCTTAGTCAACGCCACGACCCCTCGCGCATTGCCTCGCACATAAGAGAAAGCCCCTTCTATAATCTGTTCATCCGGAAAGTTTCTTGGATCAACATGGATTCCGGGCGATGGAAACCAATATTTCCCCAAATAATCCCATCGATTCACCGGATCGTTCCCAACGAACCCATACAGGTTCAATCCCCCCGCTTCCTCGATCGGATCCCTGTTCAGGAACCTTCCTTGTCCTGGGCTGTAGAATCTGAAGCCGTAATATGATATCTCACGATCGTCGTAGCCGTAATAATGCAGGCCGGAACAGGAATGAGGGTATCTTGTTGAATGGCGGAATGGGTTGATTGGGAGGGGGGCGTTGTTGTGGCTAGGTTTGCCGAGTGGGTCGTAGTCGTAGGTGGCAAGGCAATCATCGCTTTCCGGGGACCTGCCAGGGGCTTTGTCCCGGGTGTCGTCGTAACCATAGGCATGAGATCGGCCGATAGCTTCGGGTGATAGTTGTAGTTGGCAACTGGAGGCAAAACAGACCATGGGATTGCGGTTTACAATGGCGTCGTTGGGCCGGGACGGCAAGCTCATTTGATTTGCCGGGAGCAGGGGCGCCAGATGAGGTGGTCGATTGAGTAGGGAGGTTTGAGTTTGCCCTTGAGTAAGACGAGTGTATCCGATTGGTGGATCCGTCTGTCAGCTTCGAGATAGGATCTCCTCCAGGCTAACTCTCCCCCACATTTTTCTTGACAACCAACCAACCGGTTGGTCTATTAAGACGATGAAAACCATAGGGATTTTTGAAGCGAAGACACAGTTTCCGCGGCTTTGCACGGAGGTTGAGGAGACTCGCGTGCCGATTCTTGTAAAACGACGAGGCCATCCGGTTGTAATCATCTCGCCCGTCCCACCCGAATACGGCCAGTCGCGGCCGGATATCGTCACCGACCTCGAAAACTGGAAAAAAGAGCACGGGCCTGGAGAGCCACGCGGAGAATTTCCGGAAGTGTGGAAGAAGCGCGTCAGCCGGGCGACGAGCCCTCTCACCGAGGATGGGAAGTGACCGGATACCTCCTCGACACATCCGTCTACTCCCAGCCGCTTAGGCGAAAGCCGATAAAATCCGCGCTGCACCGCTGGCGCGAGGCCGGCGACGGGCGGTGCGGTGTCTCCATTGTGTCAGTCGCCGAGGTCGAATGGGGCCTGCATCTGGAAAACCATCCGGTGCGTTGGGAGAAATATCGACGCATCGTCGAAGGGCGCATTCAGGTGTTTGCCGCCGGGGACGAAGTCTGGAGGAAATTCGCGGAAATAAAGGCGCGTCAACAACAATCCGGCCACCCGGTTGCCGACCTGGACCTTCTGATCGCGGCGACCGCGATCATACACCGTTTGACCGTTGCGACCCTGGATCACTCCGACTTTTCCCGCATCCAAGGCGTAGCCTGGGAGGATTGGTGCGCCTGATCCGCCCGCGGCCTTTGTCGTGACGGGAAAGGTTTCGAATGGTTTTTGGCGGTTCTGGATTTGGGAAAGGACGGCGACCTCACAACTTGGGGACGGCTTCGAGGAGTTTGCGGGTGTAGTCGTGTTGGGGGGATTCGTAGATTTCTCGGGCGGTGGCTTGTTCGACGATTTTGCCTTCGGTCATGACCAGGACTTCGTCGCTGATGTGTTCCACCACGGCAAGGTCGTGGGCGATGAAGAGGTAGGTGAGACCGAGTCGCTCCTGGAGGTCCTGGAGAAGGTTGACGATCGCCGCCTGCACGGAGACGTCCAAGGCGCTGACGGGTTCGTCGCAGATGATGAACTCGGGTTCCACCGCCAATGAGCGGGCGATGCCGATGCGCTGGCGCTGCCCGCCGCTGAATTCGTGGGGGTAGCGTTCCAGGTGACGCCGCTCCAGGCCGACCTGATCCAAAAGTTCCGCCGAGCGGTCGCGGCGTTTTTGCCGGGTCATTTTGGGGAAATGGATGGTGAGCGGTTCCGCCAGGATGGCTTCAACGGTCATGCGGGGATTGAGGGAATTGAACGGATCCTGGAAGATCATCTGGATCTTCTTGCGGTAGGGGAAAAACGCTTTGCGGGTGAGCGATGAGATGTTTTTTCCGCGGTATTCGATGGTTCCGGCGGTGATGTGATTGAGCTTCACGATGGCCCGGCCGATGGTGGTTTTGCCGCTGCCGCTTTCTCCCACCAGACCGACGGTCTTGCCTTGCGGAATGCGGAAGGAAACCCCGTCCACCGCCTTAACGTGATCGATCACCCGGCGGAACACACCGCCGTAGACCGGGAAGTGAACCTTCAGGTCTTTGACTTCGAGTAACGTCTCTTCGGTATGGTTGGCGGATTTCTCGGACATGATTAATTTCTGAAAGGGCTGGAAAAGAGTTCCATAGGTTACTCAGGATGTGCTGTTCTTATCCAACTCGGCGTAGTCGATGGTGGTGAGGCGTTGTTGACGGGCCCCCATTCGTGGAATGCAGGCGATGAGCGCCTTGGTGTAGGGGTGTTGCGGGTTCTGGAGCACTTCGTTGGTGGGGCCGGCTTCGACGATATCCCCTCGGAACATGACGATCACCTTGTCGGCGAATCCCGAAACGATACCGAAGTTGTGGGTGATGAGTATGATCGACATGGTCATGCGCGATCGGATTTCCCGCAGCAGGTCCATGATCTGGGCCTGGATGGTGACGTCGAGTGCGGTGGTGGGTTCGTCCGCCACCAGCAGCTTGGGGTGGCAGGCCAACGCCATCGCGATCATCACCCGCTGCTGCATGCCGCCGCTTAACTGGTGCGGGTAGTCGCGGTAGCGCTTTTCCGGGTCGCGGATTTTCACCAGGTCGAGGGCGCGAATGATTTCGGCCCGCACGTCCTTAACCTCCGGTCGGTGCAACTTGATGGCTTCCGCGATCTGGTTGCCGATGGTGAAGACCGGATTGAGCGAGGTGGCCGGCTCCTGGAAAATGTAAGCGATCTCCCGTCCCCGGTATTTGCGGA
>PXAT01000105.1 GCA_003565775.1 Ectothiorhodospiraceae bacterium
ATGGCCCAGTAGCAGAGCAGGTGCTCGGGATAATTGCGCATGGCGATGGCGACTCGGTCGCCAGACTGGACGCCCTGAGCCTTCAGCCAACTGGCGATGGTGGCCACTTCGCGATGGGCGTCGGCGTAGGTCCAGCGCTCGTCCTGGTAGACGATATACTCACGGTCGGCGAAGGCTGCCGAGGTCAGCCAGAGCTCGCGCAGGTTCTGGGGTCCATTTTTGTAGGTGAGCGTCGGATTGCCACGGATGTCCACCGTCACGACTTCGAAATCCCCGCCGGGGCCTGTCAATTGGGCCCGGACCTGCTTCTGCTCTGCGTACATGCCATCCTCCTCCAGGATCAAGTCGCTGGATTCTGCCCGTTCGCACCGAGAGGGGAAAGCCGGGCTAGTAACCACGAGAATGGTATCCTGAGCACCGTCGTGGCCCGGGTGGCGAAATTGGTAGACGCAGGGGACTTAAAATCCCCAGTCGAAAGGCGTGCGGGTTCGAGTCCCGCCCCGGGCACCAGAACGGTCTGTATCGCTGTCAACGCCCACTGCCATCACTCATGGCGGCCGAGTAGGTGGCGGAATGGGCGCCGATCCCCACCGCGTCATGCGCTGCCAGCGCGCTGGATCCACGGGTTCCGGAACCCGGACGGTGCAGGTCTCGCGCTTC
This sequence comes from Ectothiorhodospiraceae bacterium, assembly GCA_003565775.1. GTDB lineage: Bacteria > Pseudomonadota > Gammaproteobacteria > Nitrococcales > Aquisalimonadaceae > Methylonatrum. The sequence continues at coordinate 661 of PXAT01000105.1, forward strand.
CGCGGAAGCGCCCGTACCTCGAACCCATCACCTCTGAAGAAGCGGAACGCGCTGCCGTCTTTGACGATGTAGTAACCACCCTCGTGAACGAGCCGATGGTGAAATCTGCAAAGAGACAGAAGGTTGGACAGGCAGGTCTCGCCACCATCGGCCCAGTGCTGGATGTGATGACCATCCACGAAGCGGGTCTGGGTGCATCCCGGGAAGCGGCAGCCGCCGTCCCGGCGTTTGAGCGCCCGGCGCAGGGCAGGGGGAATGACGCGGGTCTTACGACCTACGTCCAGCGGTTCACCCTCTGATGTTTCCAGAATTCGCACTACGGCGGAATCACAACCGAGTCTGCGCACGGTTTCCGGCGCGGCAGCACTGCCGTCTTCGAACTGAGGAGGATCGGTGGGGTCGACCCGTCCGTATTCGGGCAGCGCTTCCGCGGGAGCGTGCACCGTGATCAGGAAGCGGTCGGCGGTGTTGAGGCTTTCGTCGTCGCCTGGCGATGTAGCGAGAAAACGTTCGGCCAGCAGCGCCATGGCATCGGCCCGGCGGGCCTGGGGCTGCTGCCGTTCCGGTACGGCTTCATCGGGCACGCGAGTTTCGATGCGCGGACCAGCCGTCTGGTCTTCTGACCGCATCCAGTCGCCGGCCCGCTCCAGCGCCTGCAGGAAGATGGCGCCAAGCTCCACAGGCAGACGTCCTTCGAACACCACAGAGCCATCGGCGGCCGTGTGGCAGTCAAGATAGCGATGTTTCCAGGCATTCAATGCAGCTCCAGGAGCCCCGAGGTGATCGGCCTGCCGCCGGGCACGCACCAGCCGGCTGACGTGCTCGGCGGTGGTGCCCCTGGCCAGCTCGATGAGTTCCGCCTCTGTATCCCATTCGGCAATGCGCGTGATGGCCCGAACCTTGGAATAGCTGAGTTCGCCGCTGCGAAAGGCTTCCTCGATCCGCGGCAGATCGTCCAGCGAGCGGGCGATGCGAACCTTTTCGCGAGCGGTGACCAGATCCATGCTGCAGTGGAGATTGAGCCAATGGGCGCAGTCCGGCATTTCGTTCTTCCAAGGCTTGAGCGCGTCGAGCTGGCGGATGAGTTGAATGAACCTGAACTCTGCATCCTGCATCTGGCCGTTGAGGCTGATGATCTCGCTGGCGATCCGCTCGAAGGTGTTGGTCGGTGCCTGTTCCATGGCGATCACAATAACTGACTATTTATACAGCCTACTGTACCCGCTCTTAGGACTGGATATAAAGTCAATGAATAGAACGAGTTGGAATGACCGGGCTGGCTTTTGAGAGCCTTGTCGGGCACCGCCCGGTCACAGGGCTCAGGGGACGATTCGGCCTACCAACCCCCCGTACCCGGCTCACCCTTGAACGGTCCGATGATCTCGTCGGTGATCCAGCCGCCGTAGAAGCCGCCGGCCTGGGCGCGGACCCGTTCTCCGGCAACGTAGCACTTCACTTTGCCGGGATAGAAGGCGTAGTGGCCGGCGATGGCCTCGGACTCCGGAAACGGCTCGAAATAGGCCCAGGCGGCGCCCGGAACACGTGTCTCGGCGACCACGGCGTCGAAGTAGGTGGCCGCACCTTTCCATTCACAGAACGTACTGCCCGTGATGCGCTGCAGGTACTTCGCGTTCACGTCCTCGGGCGGCAGATAGAAGGTCGGAGGACTGGCGGTTTCGAGGATCCGGATCGCATTCAGGCTGCGGCCGATTTCCACGCCATGGGCGCGCACGACGACCTCACGTGCGTCGGGCACGATGGCTGGCGGGCGCGGATAGTCCCAGACCGACTCCTCGCCGGGTCCGGGTTCCCGCGCGAAGGGCGGGCGCTGCTGCCCTCGATGTTGCCAACCCATCCGGGCACGTTCGAGATCATCCTTCATGCCGAGGCATCCTCTGCGCTTATGTCGTTGAGCACCCGTGTGTGAAGTTCCAGATCCGCTTTGTCGAACAGAACCAAGCGAACATGCCCGACGGATCGAAGGCTCGATGTCCGCGCCAGCAGCGTAGTGAAGGCTACGCGTGCGGCAGCTTCCATGGGGTAGCCGAACGCGCCTGTGGACAGAGCCGGAAAGGCTATGGAATGAAGGCTATGTGCCTCAGCCAGGTCGATAGCGTTGTCGTAACAGGAGGCCAGCAGATCGGCCTCAGGCTGGTCTGCACCGTACACCGGACCCAGGCAGTGAATGACGTGACGGTTGGGCAACTGATGCGCGCCGGAGATGACGGCTTCACCTGGGCGGATCGGCGCCATCGCTGCGCACTCGTCGGCCAGGCCAGGGCCCGCGGCCCGGTGCAGAGCGCCGGCCACGCCGCCGCCGGTCGTGAGCTGGGCGTTGGCAGCATTGACCACGGCGTCCATGTCCGTCTGCCGGGCTATGTCACCCTGCACGCACTCGAAGCGAACGCCATGGCGCATCACCGGCTTCGCGGATCTGTCGGTCATCGGCCAGTCCTCCCGCGCTGGTGCCCGTGCCTGAAGTGATTCAGAGTGATGACCAGACGGATCAGGGTCAAGACGGGTGTCCCGGCGCTCGTCGCTTTGAAGGCGAGGTCATGAGAAACGTCGTGCTGCTACCGCTGCTGATGCTGTCGATGGCCATCAGTGCCGCGGACACACTTCCAGTCTGCCAGCTCATTGCCACCGGCGGCACCGTTGCCATGCGCCCGGCTGAGCCCGGCGGTTCGCCGCTACCTGAAGATTCCGGTGAGGCCCTGGTGGCAGCGGTGCCGGAGTTGGCCGACGTGGCGGATATGGAGGTGCTGAGCCTCTATAACGTGCCATCGACGCACATTAACCCGGCATGCTGGGCCAGGCTGCACGAGGCCGTGACTGCCGCGCTCAGTCGCGAAGAAGTCGCCGCTGTCATCGTCACCCATGGCAC
>PXAT01000178.1 GCA_003565775.1 Ectothiorhodospiraceae bacterium
CATCATCAATGCTCAATAACTTTTGGGAGATGTTATCATTCACCTTGGGATTATTCACCAATACCGAAGGATTGAGGGATAGATAACCCGTCTTTAAACAGTAAGAAAACAAACTTTTAATAATCATCAACTTTACCTTGATAGTTGATATTTTCTGTTCCCTTAACTTGAGAGACTTAATATAATCTTGAATATCCTCTACCGAGATTTGAATTAAATCCTTGCCAGTAAACTCCATAAAATGCTCAATGGTATAGCCATACTGCTTTTGGGTATGGATAGACTGCTTATTAGTTAGCCAACTTAAGATAATTTCAGAATCCTTCTGCGCACGAGTTACCTTAGAGGAGCGCACCATAATGCCCCCAAAAATTATTAGATTATTGAGATTATTATAGTCAATTGTGAACATTACAGTAGCTATTGTTCATTTCTTTTGTCTCCCTCTTCTGTAAACCTTTGTAAAAAAAAAGAAAGATACCTTGTTGATGTGGTATCCTTCTGTAAAGACTATTTAATTTTAAAATTCTTTTTGGAGTTTTTTCGAAGAGTCCGAGCCTAAACCCAAACAACAACGAAAAAACATCACTCGCAATTTGATGTTAACACGTTTGGTCAAGGTTTGAAAAGATAAACCTAAAACAAAAGCCAAAAATGTTCAAATTAAACAACAAAACCACCAAAATAGCTACCACCAAGCAGGGGTTATTAGGTGCATTGGCTCAAGGTAGGACTTCTTCGGCGACTCTCCAAGGGAAGGAGAGAAAAAATGCACCAAAACCAAGAAAAACTGTTACAAATCTTCCCCTACCGCTGGAACTGGATCATCAAAGAGCATGGTTCATGGAAAACCGTCAAAACCCGTATAAGTGATGAAACCCTGATTAAGATTTATGAAGACCCCAATAAATTGATAGGAGTAGGGTTTGATAAACACACAAAGTATTTGATGCTAGACATAGATAAAAACTCCCCCTACCACCCTGATAACGACCTCAGTGCGATCCCATTACTAGAACTAACCCTATACAAAATAGGACTAAAAGAAAACATCAAAATTCAATCAAGCCAGAGTGGAGGGATACATATATACTATCCATTTAGTCATAAACTACAGAGTTACAAAATAGGAGAAAAAATAACAGAATACCTAGAAGACAATGGTTGGACAGTGAAGAATGGCACACTAGAAATCTTCCCCAACAAAAAGAAAAATAACTATACCCAAGACAAAAACCAATGGAAACAGTACCAACGGCATAGACTACCCCTACAACCAGAAAGCAGTAGTTACCACCTAGATAGTCAATATCAGCCAATAATAGACCATCCAAGCCCCCTAGAGAGCTTCTTAGAACAGTGGGAAAATATAAGTAAAGCCCAAGACATAAAAGAACTAAAAAGATACCTCTACATAGGGAAGAAAAAAAGCAGAGTATTAGCCCAGATAGAACAAGAACTAAACCAACTGATAGGAGAAGGATTTACAGGGCGTGGTCAAACCAACGACATCCTGTTGAACTTAGGCAAAAAAATAAGACTATGCAGACAACTAGGAGGAGAAGAACTAAGAGATAGCATCAGACATACCATAACCCACATGAGAGGGTACGAAGAATACTGTAGGCATCAATACGAAATCCATCAACGTTGTCAAGACATAGCCAGATGGGCAGAAACAACATATCCCCTAGCATCAGAAAGAAAAAGCAAAAACCTACCCAAACCAAAAACCAATAATAAAATCAAAGCCAGAGATGCCCTCAACCGTATTATAGAAGCCCTAAAAATAGGAATAAACAAAGAATATGAAAACATAACAGCATTCATAAAAGAAATATGTCAAATAGCCAAATGTTCAGCATCAACCCTATACAAACATCAAAAAATATGGAAAGAAAAAGTAAAAATAAAAATAGTGTGTAATAGTAGTCAGGAAGAGAGTTTGAGTGCCATAAAAACAGAAAAAAAAGAGCAAGAGCAAAACAACCTCAAACCCATAGCTAGTAAAAGATTAAAACAAAAAGAAAAACAAAAAACAAAAAAACAAGAAAACGAGTGTAACGCCATAGCAGACAAAGACTTGAGCCTAGACTTTATAGACAAGTATATACTAAGGATTTATATGCTTAGTAGAGCACTAGCAGAAAAAAAAGAAACTAAAAAGAACAAACAAAAAGGGGTGGGGGGAAAACCTGAGTTACTTCCTGAGAAATCAGTTTTAGAAAAACTGAAAGTTTCACCATTGGAAGAGGCGCCTGATAAGAAATCGGCTTCGCAGCGTACCCTGGGATTTACTACCCACTACGGTAGAACACCTCAAACAGCAGAATTGGATGGAGTTAAACCAGAAGTGATAAAAGTAAGCCCTGAAAAATCAGACGTGGTTAAATCTGGATTGGTAAGATTAACCATGGTTGAATTGGAAGGGGCAGGTAAGATTTCCAAAAAACTAGAGCCATCTGAGTCCAAACCACAATCCGAGGTAGTTGTGGAGGCTACGAAATTAGACACGGTAGAATCCGAGGTGGCGGATAAGGAAGCGGTAGAATCAGAGACGGTAAAAGAGATTTCTAAAAAACCCGATGTGGTAGGTAATCAAGCGGTAGAATCACAGGGGATAAATTTGGGGGCGGTGGACTCCGAAGCCCTGAAATCAAGGACAGTAGAATTACAAGAAACTTCTAGGTATGCTTCAGAATCTGCTACCCTACCCCCACTGGATGTAATAAGTAATGGAAGTTCAGGGGATAGCCAAACAATGGCAGGGCAGTCAGTTACACCTAACCTTCCTGCCCATGGTAATAACGACCTTGTTGCCGAGGATAAACTTACCCAAGAGCGCTCTATTTTCCTCAAGGGTTTAGGCATAGAAATACCTGAGAAATTAGCTGAGTTAGTCAGTAAAGCCACCATAGAACAGGTAAATAACCTGCGACAGTTACTCAAGGAAAATAAAACCCTTAATAACCCCGTGGGCTTTCTGATTAAAGCCTTGAAGAATAATTGGCAACCTAAACACAAACCTAGCACTGCAACTAAACCATCATGGCATGATGAATTTGAGGAGTTTTATAATCAAGCTATTAAGGCAGGATACTGTGAGGATTTACCCATTAATTGGTTAACTACCAATCATCGTCGTGAACCTATGGTAAGGGTGAATAGACCAGATCCATGGGTAGGTGCACCCTATACCCTACTTTATTGGCGTGAGGCGAGGGAAGAGTTTAGGGGGAATAGTGGTTGATTGAGGAATGAATCGTGATGGAGTAGAACGCTGTAATTGATATATAGTAATGTTTATATTCTATCTTGAGCCATTTTACATCTATCTCGGCTTAATACCAATATTTACCAACTTAAATTTTAAAATTATCGACAATGTTTAATCAAATATTCCCAACTATTAAGACAATTTATTTAACCATGTTTTCTTTTCTTTTATTTACTAATTCTGCTTATGCAGATAGTCCTTTAACTTCTACTGACATTGCAACTCCCTACGAAGATATTGACATAGTATCTCAAGTAAA
>PXAT01000102.1 GCA_003565775.1 Ectothiorhodospiraceae bacterium
GGTATAGTAATCGCTGTTAACCGTGCCTGAGGCATAAGATTCGGCAATAGTACCGGCTTCATTTAAACCAACCAGTCCGCCCGCGGAAAAACCCGTTGCCGTAACATTGCCCGTGGCATGGCTTCCAAGAATAAAACCCTTATTATGACCAACGAGCCCGCCGGCATAATTATATGCGGTTACATTACCTTCAGCATTGGAATTTTCAATTAAAGAAGCTTCATTATAAGATTTATGGTATTCGCCAACCAAACCACCGGCAATTTCAAAACCTATCACATTCGCAGAGGATAGAGAGCGACTTAATACGCTATTATCCAGAAAACCAACCAGCCCTCCTGTATTTAAAAAACCGGTAACGGAGCCAGCGGAATAGCTTTCATAAATATTACCATCTGTAAAAGAGCCTACCAAGAGCCCGATATTACCACAAAAAGAAATATTTACACCCTCAATATCTCCAGCAACCATTACATTATTGACATCACTATCCAAAGCTTCTCCAATCAGCCCACCCACATTGTGCTTACCCGTAATATTTACACTTTCCAGATTCAAATTGCGGATTGATGCTCCTTCGACATACCCAAAAAGGCCAATGTTTGTCCCTTCCGGTCGATTAATAAATAATCCACTAATTATATGTCCTCCTCCGTTAAATTCACCGGTAAAAGGATCTAAGTGGTCAACACCGATAGGCTCCCAGCCCTCGCCGCTGTTATAGAGTTCCACATTAAGGTCTATAAACGAAACCTGAACATATTTTTTATCCAGGCCTCCGGTATAGTGCCCCGACCAGGAGGTTCCGTGACCAAACAATTGAGTGGTATCATTTTTAATCTGAGCAAGTTCATCGGCATTGGCTATTGGTATATAGCCTTCGGCAATCAAATCAGCGATGTCCGGTTCTCTTATCAAATAAGGTATGGTTTTTACCAGTCCGTAAGCGGGTATGGAAATCTCAATCTCATATTCTCCCGGTGGGATGCCGCCGGGGTAATCAAGCAAATGCAGGTAAAGTTCAGCATCCCACATAGGATCAAAATCCAGGAAAACTTCTGTTTCATCGTCACTGTACATAATCCCGTCTTTTTTCAGCTCAGCAATAACCTTGCTATCATCACCTATAAAGCTTGTGAATATATCTATATAAAGACCATCGTGTTGTTCAGAACCAATGACATACTCATTTGGCGGATATATATTGGCAAAAAAGCCGGGATAACCAATAACAAACATCGGTCCCCCTAAATTTATAACCGGTGTATCGGGATCTAAATTCATGGCAGGGCGTACGCCCATCTCCTGGTTCTCGGCGGCGCTTGTAAAAAACTCTCCCATGTCGTCAACACACCAAAGAGTGCCGGTATCACCGGTAGAGGAAGTCCAGTAATTTTCTGCAATCAGGGGAACTTCCATAAAAAACTCCTGGGGCGTAAATCCGCCCCCGCCCGGCTCATATCCGCCCTGCATAAGCTCACCAGGACCAGGGCCTTCTAATCCGTTACCGGATGGAAGCACGGACCGTACGAACGCTTCACCATCAGCAAATAAATCCCAGGGCCAGGGCTCTGTATCGTGGTCAAAGCCAAGATTTTCCCTGGTAGGCAGATAGATTTTATCTCCCTGTGCGTTAGGTATTATATCCGACTGTAAAAATGGGTTTATGGAATCGTAAAAACTGATTGCATATTCATCGGTATCCGGACCTACATAACTGCTACCATTTAAAAATTTCCTGATGCCGGAATTACCAGAGCCCGAGCCCGAATCTACCCAGCTGTTATTGCCGTTTTCATCAAAATTATACCGGGCTATGGGAAAAGCCGATAAAACCGTTGAATGTTCAGGCTTATCATCCACTTTTAGCCACATAAGGGGAGCTAAGTTAGGGTAGAGATATCCTTCGTCAGCTGAATAATTAGGTCCCTCCCGATAATCCCAAAAACTTGTGAAATCCATGATGATACCCATAGAAGATGGCACATCGCCCACTGTGGTAATATCCGCAAAATCCTTTATCTCAAAATTAAAATTCGCCGGAATTTCATCGGCACTTGTATATACTGTAAAAACATAATATCCGGCCTCATCCGGATTAAATATCCCTTCGTTAAAAATAGTTTTTACTTCTATTCTGACCTCTGCGCCGGCAGGGATTAAAGCATCAGTGATTGTGATTGTAAGGGTATAAATATTATTTATTTCATCAAAATCAAGGTTTAGTGAGTAGTCAGAAAAAGTATTATCATCTATGTAAATATCTATAAAATCTTCGAGTAAAATCTCTCCCGGGTAATGAAGATCCCATAAACAATAACCCTCGGGGAAAATAACTGTTATTTCATCATTAATACCCAGCACTCCTTCGCTACTGGTATTAAAAGAAATCGTATAATCCGAAGGTACATAAATAAACGGAATTCCCGATTCCACATATAGGTTCTGAACAGGATTCCCCTCGGGAATCCCTGCCTGCACTTCCCTACTTAAAATCCAGGGATTAATAAAGGAAAGCAAAAAAGCGAAAATTACCATCCAGGATAAGATTTTCCGATTATAATAATACATTTTTTACCTCCTTTATTATACAAAAAGCCGGTTCACCTTTGTCATAAGAAAGACTCGGGTGAACCGGCCCTTATGTCTTCCCCTGGCAAATCTACCAATCAATTTTTGGTCACTTATTAATTAACTATGATCCAGGGTCTTTTTTGTTTGTGCTTCTTCATTTACATCTTTAGTGATTACTTCTTCTATTATTGTATCATCTTCCATATCATCATCAGAAATGATCTTCTTATCTGCTTCATCCGCTTTTTCATCTTCAACTTCTAATCCACCATCGCCCCCGGAGTCTGATTTTTTAAGCGAAGCTGCAGGCTCTACATCTTTTTTCTCCTGTTCCTCTTCCTTTTTCTCCTGCTTCTCTTCTTCAATTACAGCTTCCGATGCGGCTGCGGCATCTGTGTCTTCCCATTCTACTTCAGGGGTGTATATCTCTCCGTCTATCTCTATCTCTACTTCTTCAGGCTCTGATTCTGTAATACCTTCAAACATGTATCTGCCTTCATCGTCTATACCCACAAATGTAAAGGGTGCTTCTCCATTCACAGATACTTCAACATAGTCGGGTTCTACACTCAGGCGGAAGAGGATGTATGCCACATGGATAGATTCGCTCACCTTTGTCTGTCTGGCAGTTATATCCGTTATTTCAACAGGCGGGATATCTTCCTCAAATACTGCTATTAAGTTTCTATCTGATAATGCTTCAAATAAGTATTCTGCTTCTTCGCTGACAACTTCATCGTTTTCCAGCCAGTGGAGGAATAGATACCCTTCAGCTGCAGTGGCTGTGACTATAACCTCTTCGCCTTGTTTATAGGTGCCCCCACCGCTTACTTCCCCGCTTTCGGAAGGTGTTAGTGAAAGTGTTACCATGTATTCTTCAATCGGCTCAAAGTTGGCAACTACCTGAATATCCTCAGTTGCAGTGAAGAAATAGAATGATTCTTCGCTCAGTAC
>PXAT01000115.1 GCA_003565775.1 Ectothiorhodospiraceae bacterium
AGAATTATCGAGTCATAGAGAACACAGCTCGCCGGTCCAAGAAAAGATTGATAAGTTAATCGAGCACATTGTTGCCATCGTGGCGCTACTTGCGGTAGCTCTATTGGTTATTAGCTTACTGCGTGATATGCCAATGGCCGAGGCATTTCACTTCGTTATTGCGCTATCGGTGTCGGTGATCCCAGAAGGACTCCCTGTTGCCATATCTGTCGTACTAGTATTTGGCATGCGGCGCATGGCGAAGCGTAAGGCATTGGTTCGCAATATGGCTGCGATTGAAAATATTGGCCTTATCACAACCATAGCAAGTGACAAAACAGGTACGCTCACAAAAAACTTACTCGAAGTTGATAGCGTATGGCGCTCAGATGGCAAGGATAACCCCGATGAGACTGCAACGCAGCTTGTATTAAGCGCCAACCAAAAAGAAGGCGTGTCGCACGATCCACTCGATACTGCTTTTACGCTCTACGCTAAGCAACATAAGCCAGCGACCGACGGCTACAAGCTAGAGCGCACTCTTCCTTTCGATCAGGTGATTGCTATGAGTGGTAACGTCTGGAAAGACGGCAAAAAACATGTGACGTTTCTAAAGGGGTCTCCAGAAAAGATTATCCACAACTCATCGCTCAATCAAATCGGCCGCAAACAGGCCGAGGAAAAGTTGCACGAAATGACGACTCAGGGGCTCAGAGTGATTGCCTTGGCGCGCTATGATGGTGGTGTTAAAGACCTCGAAGAACTAGACGGGAAAAAACTGACGTTTCTAGCACTACTAGCAGTTGCTGACGAGTTGCGCCCTGAAGCTAAATCATCTATTAAGGCAGCTCAGGCTGCTGGCATAACTGTTCGCATGATAACTGGCGACCACTTTGAGACGGCTTATAGTATAGGCAAGCAGCTTGGGCTCTGTAAGACCAGAGAGCAAGTGTTTGATAGCCGCCAGATCAAGGACATGAGCGATGCTGAATTATCCGATACGGTAGCAAAATCACGTGTGTTTGCTCGCGTCATCCCAGAACATAAGCACCGAATACTATCTGTGCTTAAAGAAAAAGACATTACCGCAATGACAGGCGATGGCGTCAACGACGTGCCAGCACTGACAAATGCTCATATTGGTCTCGCCATGGGTGCTGGCTCGCAAATCGCCCAAGATGCTGGCGATATTGTACTGCTTGACAACAATTTCAAGAGCATTGTCGCGGCAGTCGAAGAGGGTCGTAAGATTTTTGACAATATTCGGCGCATGCTATTTTTCCTCCTGACTACGAGCACTGGTGAGGCATTAACATTTCTAAGCGCTTTGTTGCTGGGTATGCCCTTGCCTGTATTGCCCGTGCAAATCCTCTGGATCAATCTAGTGACAGATACGGCGATGGTGATTCCGCTCGGCCTGGAACCAGGCGAAAGCGATAACATGAAGCGAAAACCACGCGAACCCAAACGTCCTATTTTGGGTTACACAGCTCTTAGCTCGATGGCGATCGTTGGGCTGGTTATGGCGATTGTGACACTGAGCTTGTTTAGCTACTACAACCAAAGCTATTCCGAGGAGTACGCCCGCACCGTAGCCTTTAGCGCGCTCGTCGTGATGCAGTGGGCGCATGCCTTCAATAGCCGTAGTTTGTGGCAATCGATTTTCTTAAGAATTCGCGTAGTGAGCAAAGCGTTTTATGTGGGCCTGGGTATTGCAGTGACTGTACATCTATTGACGGTGTTTGGTCCATTCCAGGGCTTGCTGTCGCTAGAGTCTATCAAGGTAAGTGATTTCCTCATAACGACTGTCATCGCTATCGTCCCTGTGATTATCGCTGGAGAAATCAACAAAAAGATCATCAAGCGAGTCGACCCCGACTTCCGCTAATCTCACTAATTATTGGTTGGTGCACAAAATATACCATGGTGATATACAATAGACTGTGGTATGAAGCAATCGTTTTTGCGTGCAGTGATGTGGCGATATATAGCATTAATTCTTCTCAGCATAATGCTGATTGGCGGAGCATTGGTTTATGCCCACAAAACAGTTGAGGATCATCGCCAATACATTTTGACGGATATGAACCAATTGCCGCCTGAGGCAGACTATACTATTGTAGTGCCTGGCAGCGCAGTAGATTACATCACTGGGTTGCCTCGCCCTGTTGTCCAGTCACGACTCGATACGGCCCTGGAGATTTTCACGACGAGTGAAGCTGCTGGTCGCATCATTGTATCTGGGTACGAGGACACGGTATTAGAGGACTACAACGAGCCTGAAATTATGCGACGCTACTTAGAAGCAGCTGGTGTGCCTCGTGATGATATTATCGAGGATGCGACGGGTGATAACTCGTATCTAACCTGTGACTTTTTGACGAATTATGATTCTACTGCGACTTATATAGTAGCAACACAAGACACTCATCTGCCGCGCATGCTCTATTTATGCCGTGCTATGGGGCTTGATATGCTCGGCTACGAGGCGCCTTCAGTCGACTCACGGCGTTGGTACGCCTTTCAGACCATACGTGAAGCCTTTAGCAACGTAAAAGCCCTCTACGACATCCACACCCGCTAAAAGCCCCCACGCACTAAATCAGCAGCGATTAGGCTGTACTTATGCCAGGTCTATTTATTCTTGGCGTACATATTGCTTGGGTGGCTTGTGCGACGTATACTAAAGGTAGTTGTATGGTTCATGAGTGAAGGGCTTTTAGTTCTCGCCATCGTCCATAAGCTTATAGACATCACCCTACTTACAAGCAATCACACCTTTTTTGCCCTAGCGCAGCGGTCACTGTGCGCTTAATGACACGATAAGTCGCCTATCAATTAAGCCTTCTCTTCTTTTTTTCTTTTCGGCGCCAAAATGTTTGACGCATCAAGCATTTGTCCGCTAACACTTCTCAGAGAATACTTGACGCATCAAGTATTTCTAAAAACCCTACGAAAGCTACCGCCCTACTGAACGCTCGCCTATGTCGCCAGCACGGCAACAAAATCTATGCTTTTTCCTGTTCCCCTTCCCGTATCATCATTATTTTTTTAAAGAAAGGTCTTCTTATCGCTATGGATGTCTACGTAAACATAAACGAACGAGTGGCCGTTGCCTGCTCTTTCGTGGTGCAAGACGATATATCGCTCTGCCGACCAGCTAAAATGCGCTGGCGCCGGCAAGAAATTGCCTTTACGGAGCTCGGGCTACGGCACCCGACGACCAAGGGGCAGCGTATGCTGCATGTGTTTGACATGTCAGACGGCAGCAATGATTATCGGCTCGAATTCGATGCCGAGGCGCTCACCTGGACACTCGCTGCTGTATCACAGGGGGTGTTTGATGCTGCGTTATAACATCAATCGTGCTGCGCCGCTGATTATGCACATCGACCTCAATAGCGCCTTCGCCACCACCGAGCAGCAAGCTCGTCCATCATTGCGAGGTAAACCCATGGGGGTCACGAATCGCCTGTCAAAACATTGCTGCGTTATCGCGGCCTCGTATGAGGCTAAGGCGCTCGGTATACGAGTCG
>PXAT01000106.1 GCA_003565775.1 Ectothiorhodospiraceae bacterium
AGAGGAAAGCGTGGGAGGGGTTCGAACCCTCGGAAATTAACCAGCAGGGTTCGATTCCCGAGCGCAGCGAGGGAAGACGCAGGAGCGCAGCGACTGCGGCAATCCCTCCCCAACCAGCCGCCTTACCGACCTGGGCGAAGCCATTCACAGCAGATTTCGCAGCCCGACTAGCCGCTCACGCCACCCAGCATGGGTAGCCCCTTTTCATTTGTACCAGAGGAAAGCGTGGGAGGGGTTCGAACCCGCAGAAATTAACCAGCAGGGTTCGATTCCCGAGCGCAGCGAGGGAAGACGCAGAAGCGCAGCGACTGCGGCAATCCCTCCCCAACGGGGAGGAAACGTTATGCTGTTACATGGTGTCTGCATGACCGGTAAGCTTTGCTCTATTTCCGCGTCTGCGCCTGATCCGGTGTTTTCTTCTGCGACAGGAAGTGCTGACCGTAACGGAAGCAACAATGAACGAACATGGTTTGACGGGGCTGGCCTTCGGGGATCTGCGGCATCGCTTCGCGATATCGGAAGCGGTATCACCCCGCTCGCCTTTTCGGCTGAACTGGCAAGTGGCACGGGAGGCGGCAGTGCTGCTTGCGATCATGCGGCGGGGGGACGGGCTGCAGGTGCTGCTGACGCGTCGCAGTGAGCATTTGTTGCACCATCCGGGTCAAATCAGCTTCCCCGGTGGGCGTATCGAGAAGGACGATACGGATGCGGTCGCGGCCGCCCTCCGGGAAGCCGAAGAGGAGGTCGGGTTGCCGGCGGGCCGGGTCGAAATGCTTGGCCGCATGGGCCCGTTCCAGACCGGCACCGGCTTCATCGTCCACACCGTTTTGGGTCTGGTCGAGGTACCGCCGGTTCTCCGTCCGGATCCGCGCGAAGTCGCGGGTCTGGTGGAGGTGCCGCTGGACATGGTGCTGGACATGAGCTGCTATCGACCGCACCGCCTGGAGCGGAACGGGCAGGTCTACGAAGGCGTTGCGCTTGATTATCGGGGTGACCGGATCTGGGGCGCGACGGCCTGCATTCTTCATTGTCTGGCGGAATGGACGAACGGGGCTCCGGTCCGTATGTCCAAATAACGAATGCCGGGAACGGTTTCCATGTCGGGTGAATGGGGCCATTATTAAAGAGGCGCTGACCTATTCCCGCGGACGATTCATTACCAGGAACCACGCGATGAATTCTGATTCAACACTCTCCGGAACCCGGCTGATCACGGTCGGCATGGTGCTCTGCTTCATGCTCTCGGGTGTGCCTCTGGCGCACGCCATGGATGATGAAGTCGAGGGCACACAGGTTGATGTTTCCGAAGAGCAGGAAGCCTCCGAAGCGGGCGCAGAGGCAGAGGACGCCGCGGAACGCGAGGCGCGTCAGCAACGCAACGTTTTCCTGCTGCCACCCGATGATGTCGATGTGGTCGGGGAGATCCAGATTGTCGAGGTTGGTCCGGATGACACCCTGCTGAGTATCGGGCGTCGCTACGGGATCGGTTTCGAGGCCATGCGTATGGCCAATCCAGGTGTTGATTTGTGGGTGCCTGGCGAAGGAACCGAGGTGGTCATTCCGAGCCGTTACGTGTTGCCGCCGGGGCCACGCAGGGGCCTGGTCGTCAATCTGCCGGAAATGCGAATCTACTATTATCCGGAGCCCAAGGCTGGCGAGCAGCCGACGGTGGAGACTTACGCGGTCAGTGTCGGCCGCCAGGACTGGAGCACGCCGATCGGAACCACGAAGGTTACCGGTCACGTCAAGGACCCGGCCTGGTACCCGCCTGCATCGGTGCGGCAGCGCTATGAAAACGAGGGTCGCAGTCTGCCACGCCGTGTCGACCCGGGCCCCGACAATCCTCTCGGTGGCTACGCTATCGGCCTGGATATTCCCAGCTATTTCATTCATGGCACCAACCGCCCGGCGGGTGTTGGCATGCGGGTGACCCATGGCTGCATCCGGATGTACCCGGAGGATATCGCGCACATCTTCAACCGGCTGCCACGGGGAACCGAGGTCCGTATCATGAACGAACCCTACAAGGCCGGCTGGGCTTCCGGGCAACTGTTCATCCAGGCCTTCCCGACGCTGGAGGAAGATGGAATGGATGAGCGGGAGGCCTACAACAAAGCGGTGCAGACCGTTGTCGGGATGCTCGAAAAACACCCTTCGGGCACCGTTGATCGCGAGCAGCTTCGGGCGGCAGTGGCCAACCGCAACGGTTTGCCGGTCGCCATCCTCCAGGAGGCCACCGACGAATTCCGGGATGTGGCAACGGCGCCGGAATCCATCTGGTAATTCATTACGCTCGGCGCGGACTTGTGCTCCGCCCTGACGCCTGAAAAATTCCGGAGCAAAAAAAAGCCCCGCCGTTGGCGGGGCTTTTTTGTTGCATGTCGAGCTTACTTCATCATGGAATCTTCAAACATGCGATCGATCTTCTGGTTCAGCTCATCAATCCTTTCGCTGTTCCGGTTGGCACGGTTCTGGGCGGAGGTGGCAGTGCGATTTGCCTCAGCCGCATCGGTCCGAGCCTGGTTGGCGGTGGAAAGAGCTTCGTCAGCCTTGGCGTTGACGTCTTCGAGGGTCAGTCCGTCATCGGCGGTGGACGCACAACCGACAATTGCGGCCATGGCGACGGCCAGAGCAGAGACCTTCAGCAGCTTCTTCAAGCTATCGGACATTTCACTGTCTCCTTCAATTACACGTTGTTGTCGTGCCAGTCTCCCATGACCAGCAACTCGCCTTCATTCTAGGACCATTGACACGCATTGCAAAGGTGTTCCGGTGCGTCTGCACAAAATAAATTTGCCTTTTAAGGTCAAAAGGCAAAAGTGTTACTGAACAAAGACACTATTCCGCAAGTTTATCGGTTTCGCTGATTGAAACCCGTGATGGTCCGGGGTTGCCATCCGGGCTATTGCACAACAACGCGTGTACCTATACCCACAAGTTCGGCAAACTCTTCGATCTGCTCATTGGTCAGGGCAATGCAACCCTGCGTCCAGTCAGAGACCGCATGCACATCCGCATCGCCGTTCCCCAGCCCGTGAATGCCGATGTGTCCGCCCAGCGCCGTGGTCTGCGGCGGTACCTGATTACGGCGCAGTGAGTCGGTTACGAGCAGAAACTGGTCGATATTCAGGTTTCCCTTTGCGTAAGCCCGTCGTGTGTGCTCGAAATCAGGGAAATCCAGGCCCAGGAATATGTGGAATTTGCTTTCGTTATTGATCCAGTGAATGCGGAATTCCCCGAGCGGTGTCGTATTGTCGCCACGGCTGCGGACTGTCGATGTGCCACCGCGGCCGAGCGCGGCACCGTCGAATCGTCGCACTTCCCGGTCGCCATCGAAGACCTGGACGATTTTCCTCTCGGTGTCGACCATGACCCACCGTTCGGCCGCAAGGGCGGGCAGGGCGGGCATCAGGATCAGCAGCAACAGCAGGGAGAACGGGTGAAACGTGGCTCGGGAGCGCATCAATTCGAATCTCGACCGGTAGTGGTGAGGAAACGGTTCAGCGAGGTCTCGTCGAACGGCCAGTCCAGTTCACGCTGTCCCCAGCGGAGGACGGGGACGCGGGTTCCGTAAGTGGCAAACAGGTCGTCATCGAGACTTATGTCGACCAGCGTGTAATCCATGTGCGGCGCCGACAGGCTGATGACGGCCGCTGCCTGTTCACAGAGATGGCAGTGCTCGGTACCCAGGAGTACCGGGACGGATGTGTGATTGTGGCTTGTCATGCGATGTTTCCGGTCGTCCTCGGCCCAACCTGAGGGAAGCATGCGTCGTTGCGCGCCGTCGCGTTAAACGGTACCTGCTTCCCTGGAGGCCCGGCCGTTTTTGGCCCCTGGCGGCGTTACGCCACCGGCCCGGTAGAATCACTACCGAGCCGGCACCGCGCCTTGCCAGATGCCCAAAACCTGCCTCGGGCGCAGACGCGGGAATAATTTAGCGTTTCCTTAACGCCTTTTATCATCGCTCCGGAGCTTTGACCAGCACCGGCCGACACCTCCTTTGTCGTGGTTCAGCAATCGCCGATCCGCTTACCCCGGATATCGGTCAGGATCTTCATGCCGCCCCCCTCATCGGCGCCGGGCTGCACATCGGCGCCGGCGGGTGCCAGCATATCCAGTTGCATTTCACCGGTGATGGTATCGCCATTGAATGTGTAACTCCCGCGGACATCACCGCTCTGCCCATTCAGGTCGCAGGCCATGTGAAATTCCATGCCGTCGCGGCCGACGGTGCTATCTGCGACCCGGCAATCGCCGACACTGCTGAGCAGGGTGTCTTCGGCCGATTCGATGTCCGATTCGGTCAGGCACTGGCGGTCGGTATGGCTCTGTTCAGGCATCGCTTGACCACCTTCCATGTTGATGGTGGTGGTAAATTCCCACTCGCCCGGCGTCACGTTGGGCGTCTCCGCGAGCACCCCGAGCGGCAGGCCTAGCGCCAGCAGGGTGGCGATACGGGTCATTGTCTGCATGATGATCTCCTCCGTTGGTTATCGGCTCATCGGCCGGGCAGGGATTCGCGCTGCCCTGGCGTACTGGGCTTGTGACCGGATAACGCCTCCAGGGGTTCAGCGTCCGCCTGCCTGCTCCGTTCCGGGTTTTCAGGTCAATGCCGGATTCGTCGCCACGTCACCGTGTGCAGTATCTGTGTTGTCTGAACTTGCGTGAGTTTTCCAGCGAGGGCAAATCCTTCATCAGCCGATATCTCTCGCCTCGTCCCGGCGTTGTGCCGACGATGGAGCGGAGAGACCGTTAAGGAAACGCTAAATTATTCGCGCGGCTGCGCCCGAGACCGGTTCTGGTCAGCGGGCGCTGCTCGACCGCAGAACACCTGCGCCGCTGCAAAGCGCGCCTCGCCTCGGAAAAACTGCGGACGCCAGGGCAGGCGTGCGAATACCTCAGCGTTTTCCTGGAACGAAGGACGGAAGGGAAACCAAGCGAATGCTCCCGAAAACCGGCATGGGAGCGGGTTTGAATACCCTTTCCGGGGGTTGGCGACAGGCGGGAGGTGGTTGATCGGTCAAGCCCCGGGTACCAGGCGCCTGCCCCGTTGGAGCCGCACCGCAACGGACCACCCGGGGTTCGAGGTTACGGTCTTACCCATGCCTTGCCCATTTCCTCAGGGGCATGCGGTAGTCACGGTAGTCGAGGACGACACCGGAACGGCACTCAAGCCCGGTTGAAGCTGGTGCCGTGACCGGGGTTTCTGTCGCCTCCGGTGCAAGGGCAGACCAATAAGCGAGCCAGAAATCGAATGGTGTGGACATCGGGGATCTCCTTTCCGTCTTCGTCAATCCGGTCTCTGACGACTTGCTGGGACGTGTCTGAACAGAGAATGGCCATACGGTCAGAGCGATAAGCTGCCGAGACCATGCCTAAGCATTAGCAGGGGTTGATGGCCAGCTCTGTTCGATGATGCACATATATAGTGTCTGCGGCCCACGGTCGATACGCGGGGCGACCGACTCCACGGCTCCCTGGGGAGCCGGATTCGCTCCATGGGAGGCCTGCGCCGGGCATGCTGCGCGGGCAGTTGTCAGGGGAATACGTGGCGGGTTTGTTCCTGACTCGATTCTTTCAACGGTTGCGGTCCCCGCAAGACACGGTGGTTGACTGTTACGCCACCCACAGGTCCCGTCGCGAAGGGATTGCTCGCGACCAATGCGACCTGCGTCCGGTTACACTGATGGTCAGTCATCGAACGCTATCCGGGCAGGGTTGAGCACGGAGGATCCGAGCATGGTTTTACTGCGCGGCAGAACCGGAAGGGATGCGGAGGGAGTGACGTGGGCGGCCCGGTCCGGGGCAGCCCTCCGTCCGCGCCGTCATGCTGCTGAAGGAAGCCCTGGTTGAGCGCGCTTCTGTTCAGTATTGTCGACGCGCTGATCCTCATGCTGGAGGCTATCGGCGTTGCTGTCATGGTCGGCGGTTTCATCACGGCCACCATCGTCTACCTGGTGCGCACCCGGCACTGGGCGACCCATCGGGCCTATATCGATTACCGGCGGCGCAGCGTGCGTGGCCTGATTCTCGGGCTGGAATTTCTGGTCGCGGCCGACATCATCAAGACGGTTGCAGTCGACTACACCATGCAGAGCCTGCTGATGCTCGGCATCATCATTCTGATTCGCACCTTTCTGGTATTCGCCCTGCATCTGGAGATAGAGGGCCGTTTTCCATGGAGCGAAGCCGCCGAAACCGACGACGAGGCCCGGCCACGATAAGCCCCCGCCTGACGGGCCTTTTGCCGGTGGAGCCCGACGAAAGGCGATTGCAGCGCGACAGACGCGGGAATAAATCAGTCTCTCCTTAATAATTTTCCTCAAGAGTGCTTGAATTGTCGGCAACAACGTCTAACTTTTCGACCGAGATGGAATGATGCAGATGCGCAGCACAAGGGGGCGTTCCCCGGCGCATGAGTCCCGTAGTAGGAGGTGACTACGATGAACGAAGACATCCTCAACAAGACCATCGGCCAGCTCGAATCCTATATGGGCCCTGCTCGCAAGGTGAGCAGCCTGGTGATCGAACACTTTTCCAGGGTCTCCGAGTTCCAGTTGGAAGCTTTCAAGGCGTACTCCGACCTCAGCGTCGAGCAGCTGCGCGCCGTGTCCAGAGTGACCGACGCCGAGAGCCTGCAGGACTTTCTGAACGACCAGACCAGGATCGCCAGGACGGTCAGCGAAAAGTTGAACAGCGACGCGTCGACCCTCGCCGGTTTCGGCAAGGATCTGACCGACGAGTTGCAGAAGCTGACCCAGGAAAACGTGGCCGCGGCGAGCAGGGCCGCGAGCAAGGCCGCCAGGGCCGCCAAGGCTGCCTGAGACCGGCGCCAGATGCTTTTCTGAGCCGCTGCGCCCTCTCTTGAGCAGCGGCTTTCCTTTGCCTGCAATGACTGCGGCGGCCGCGCTGCCCTTGCGGCACTTGCGCCCGCGGCGCTGCCGCAGCGCCAATCGACGGCAACCGCGGCAGGCAGCCTCGCATTTGACCGCATTGTGGCCAACGGATTTCGCGATCTATGGGCCTATGGGCGCGGGGTGGAAATCGACCTCCCACGCCGGAACATCGGCGGATTAAGCATCAGTCGCGAGATGCCTGACGGGCAGGCGACTCACTTCAAGGTCAGCAGTCATTGGCGTCGCATGCTCCCTGGTTCTGCCGAGGACATCTCCGGTCGCATCCAGATAATCCTGGATCAGTCTCCCGAGTGAGGTGTTACCGTGCTGGATCTTCGGGGTAGTCTCTTGATCCAGTAACTCTGCCTCTCGTTGATCAGCCCAACGCTTCGCCATGGGGTTTGTCGGAAAGGATTCTGACTCTTCGTACGCAACGCGGTTGACCCGCATGTGAACCCGCACACGACAGGCAACACTCTTCTTTCGTTGGAGTCTGATGTTGGTCGTCATCAGTTGCACGTATAAACGGGTCTGGGTGCAGAACAGGAACAGTCGGGTGTCGCCAGTGCTCCTGAAACACTGTCGGTCCGCATGAACAGCAGGAAAGCGTTGGCCGGCGGAATAGTTGCGAACCCATGAAACATGCCAGGAAAATGCTCCAGAACAGCAAGTTACCCAGGCATCACCGATTGTCCGTTGCCCCGATGATGGACTGTACGGATCGCTTCGCGCGTTATTTGCTGCGCTTGATCTCGCGCCACGCTCTGCTCTACACGGAAATGGTGCCGGCGCCGGCGATCGCCCATGGTAAGCATCTCCAGTTCCTGCGTTTTGACGAGAGCGAGCATCCGGTCGCCGTTCAGTTCGGGGGCAGTGACGAGGTCGAGCTGGCGCAATGCGCGCGCTGGGCCGAGCGCTACGGCTACGACGAGATCAACCTGAATATCGGATGCCCGAGCGACCGGGTCCGTTCGGGGCATTTCGGCGCCTGCCTGATGGCGGAGCCGGTCCGGGTCGCGAATCTGGTAACGGCCATGCAGAAGGCCAGCGACCTGCCGGTGACGGTGAAGACACGTATCGGTATTGATGACATGGATGACTATGCCGATCTGTACGGCTTCGTCGAACAGGTTGCCGAGGCAGGCTGTCACCACTTCATCATTCATGCGCGCAAGGCCTGGTTGCAGGGCCTGAGCCCGAAACAGAATCGGGATGTGCCACCGTTACGCTACGACAGCGTTTATCGCCTGAAGCAGGATTTCCCTCACCTGGAAGTAGTGATCAACGGGGGCATCCAGACCGTCGACGAGGCGCTTGAGCACCTGCGGTTTGTCGACGGCGTGATGCTCGGGCGGGTCGCCTATCACACACCCTGGGTTCTGGCCGACGTGGACCGCCGCATCTTCGGTGCGTCGACACCATTACCGGATCGGCTGACGGTTTACCGGCGATATCTTGCCTACGTGCAGCAGGAGTTGGGGGAAGGCACCGCACTTGCGGCCATGAGCCGGCACGTCCTTGGTCTGTTTCAGGGTGTCCCGGGGGCGCGGCAGTTCCGCCGGCATATCAGCGAAAACGCCCATCGTCGCGGTGCCGGGGTGGCGGTGCTGGAGGATGCCGCTGCGGGCTTGCGCTGCTGACAGGCAAGGCGTGTTCCGTCCGGGGTGCAGCAACAGGTGCCGGCAGAATCGGGCTATTCGTGTCGCAGCCCGGGGCCGAGGTCGACATCGGCGCTGTCGGATATTCGCAGGCTCCGCCCGAGCCGGAAAAACCGCCTCGCGTTGGCCGCGGTGATCCCGCCGAGCAGATCCAGATCCTGGTCGCGATGCTCCGCAAGCGTCTCGAGCACGTAACCCAGATAGGCGGGCTCGTTGCGACCATTGCTGGGTCGTGGCTTCAGCGTCCGGGGCAACAGATAGGGTGCGTCGGTTTCGATCAGAAGACGGTTGTCAGGTATGTCCCTGGCAATGCGACGCAGTTCTTCACCTCGGCGCTCGTCGCAGATCCAGCCGGTGATACCGATGTACAGGCCGAGATCGAGATAGTCGTGCAGAGCCTTTTGCGTGTCGGTGAAGCAGTGCACCACCGCGTCCACCAGCGAGTCGCGATGTTCCCGCAGGATCGGATAGAGCCGGTCATGGGCATCGCGCTGGTGGATGAAGACGGGCATCTGCAACCGTGCGGCCAGCAGGAGTTGTGCCTCGAATGCCTTTTCCTGAGCTGCGCGCGGGGAAAAATCGCGATTGAAGTCGAGGCCGGTTTCGCCAATGGCCACGACTTCTGGCTTGCCGGCCAGTGTTTCCAGCTCCTGCAGACCATCGGCGTCCAGAGTGTCGGCATGATGCGGATGCACGCCCGCGGTGCTCACGACCTGTCGCGGAAAGCGCGCGGCGATAGCGGCGGACTGGCGACTTTCCTCGACCGTTGTTCCGGTAGCCACCAGGACATGCACGCTGGCGGCGGCAGCCTTTTCCAGCACCGCCTCCAGGTCCCTGGCAAACGCCCGGTTGCTGAGATTGACGCCGACGTCGATCAATTCCACGGTTGCAGCCTCAAAGGGTTCGGGGAACCGTGCATGATTCCCGGTAATGATGATGACCGGCAGGAGTATGCCCGCCCACGGGCTTGACGCACAATGTAGGGACGGAACTGGAGCAAACCGGAACAGGGAGCTTGTCATGATTACGGTACCTGCCATGGACGCAGTGCCCATGGGCTGGGTCGGTAACTGGGTGGGGCGCTGGGCTCGCGTCGCCCCGGAGCGCCACGCGGTGTACGACGATGGCCGCGGTACCCGGTTTACCTATGCCGAACTTGATGCGCGGGCCAATGCCCTTGCGCACTGGCTGACCGGCGAGCGTGGCTTGCGGAAGGGTGATTGCATCGCGCTGATGCTGCACAACCGGATCGAGGCGCTGGATTTCTACCTCGCCTGCGGCAAGACCGGGATCATTCTCGCGCCGCTCAGTTATCGTCTGAAACCACGCGAGCTGAACGAGCTGCTGCACCGCATCCGCCCGCGTCTGCTGGTGAGTGAGGATGCCTTCGCCAATCTGGTGCAGGCGCTGGAACAACCGGCCTCGCTGGATTTCCATCTGACCATCGAGAATCATGGCGACGCCTACGACGCCGAATTCCTGCAGGTCGGCCGCGAACGGGAGGCCAACCAGCCGTTGGCGATGACCGACGTGTTTCTCTACATCCATACCGGCGGGACGACGTCGACGCCGAAAGTCTGTGTTGTACCGTATCGGCAGATGATCTGGAATGCGCTCGACCTGATGGTGGCGGGCGGCGGAACGATGAATGCCCGCGAACTGATCACGTTTCCGCTGTTCCACGTCGGCGGCTGGAACTCCGTTACTCCGATCCTGCACGGCGGGGGGCTGGCAGTCCTGATGCCGCAGTTCGACCCGGAGCGCCTGCTGGAACTGGTCGCACAGGAGCGGATTCGTCATTTCGGTGCCGTGGAGGCGATGCTCGGCGTGATTGCCGCGCACGCTTCCTTTGCCGGGGCGGAACTCGGCAGTCTCGAGGCCATCACCACCGCCGGAGCCCCCTGCGCGGCATCGGTCATGGCGCCGTTTGCGGAACGTGGTATCGCGGTAAGGCAGGCCTATGGCCTGACCGAGGCCGGCCCATCGAATTTCATTCATGCACCGCCGGAGGCGAGTGCGGACAGATTGCGACATCACAGTGACAGCATCGGGACCGTCATGCCGCACGGGGATTACTGCATTGTCGATGCGGAAAGCCTCGCGCCCGTGCCGGTCGGACAGCCGGGCGTGCTTTGCATGCGCAGCCCCCATAATTTCGCCGGCTATCTCGGTGAACCCGAGCGAACCCGGGTCGCTCTGCTGGCCGATGGCTGGGTCTACAGCGGCGATCTCGCCGTCGAGGGTGATGACGGTCTGGTGCGCATCCTCGGCCGCGTTGACAACATGTTCATCAGTGGCGGCGAGAACGTCTCCCCCGAGGAGATAGAACAGGTCATCGAGGCACTGCCGATCGTGCAGCAAGTGGCTGTGGTGGCGGCGCCGGACCAACGCTGGGGCCGGGTTCCGGCGGTCGCGGTCGTGCTGCAGGATGACGCGGATCCGGCTGCAGCCGAGGAGACCATCCTGGCGCATTGTCGCGAGCACCTCGCCGGATTCAAGATTCCGAAACGGATCCGGTTCATGCGGCAGTTACCGGTTACCGGGGCCGGCAAACTGGACCGGCGGACCCTGCAGGCGGAAATGGCATGACGGATCGGATTCGACGCGGCCGAGTCCTGGTCATCGCCGGCTCGGATTCCGGGGGCGGCGCCGGCATTCAGGCGGACACCAAGGCCATCACCTGCATGGGCGGTTATGCCGCAACGGCCATTACGGCACTGACCGCACAAAACACGCTGGGCGTGCATGGCGTGCATCCGGTGCCGGTCGACTTTCTCCGTCTCCAGATCAGGACCGTGCTCGAGGACATCGGCGCCGACAGCCTGAAGACCGGCATGTTGCATGATGCGCCGACGGTGGAGGGGGTTGCCGATGAACTGCAGGCCTGGACTGTGGACCGGCCACTGGTCGTTGACCCGGTTATGGTGGCGCAAAGCGGCGCGCGGCTCCTGGACAGTGGTGCGGTCGATGCACTCTGGCACTCGCTGATTCCCCAGGCCAGGCTGCTGACGCCCAATCTGCCCGAGGCGTCGACGCTACTCGGGACGCCGGTGACAACTGCGGACGAGATGCCGGCTGCAGCGCAGCGCCTGGCGGAACGGGCCGGCGCAGCCGTCCTGCTCAAGGGCGGCCATCTTCCGGGGAACGCCCTGGTCGATGTGCTGGTTCATGCAGGACGGATGCGGATGTTCGAGCATACCCGTTTGCCGACCCGGCATACCCATGGGTCGGGCTGCACGCTGGCCTCGGCGATTGCCGCCGGTCTGGCACGTGGCGAGGACATGGAGACTGCCGTGATCCTGGGCCGGGAATACCTGCTCGAGGCGATCCGGACCAGTTGGCCGCTGGGGCAGGGAGAAGGCCCCGTCAATCATGGATGGACCGTGACCTCGCCGGCTGACTCCAGCGTATGACCGGCTGATACGGCCGGCTCAGCCTTCTGACGAAGTGGTTTCGGGGGCGGCAGACAGGCGCGGATAGCGCCGCTCGACGTATTTTTCGATGACGATCTTGAAATCCCCGGCGAGATTGTCGCCCTTCAGGGTTACGGTCTTTTCCCCGTCCTCGTACACCGGCGCCACCGGATGCTCGCCGGTCCCGGGCAGACTGATACCGATATTGGCATGCTTGCTTTCGCCGGGTCCGTTGACCACGCAGCCCATTACCGCAAGGCTCATGTCCTCGACGCCATGATAGGTCTGCCGCCAGACCGGCATGCGGTCGCGGACAAATTGCTGGATGTCACCGGCCAGCTCCTGAAACAGGGTGCTGGTGGTGCGGCCGCAGCCCGGACAGGCGGCAACCAGGGGCGTGAAGGCGCGCAGGCCCATGGTCTGAAGGAGTTCCTGCGCCACTACGACCTCCTGCGTCCGGGGGGCTCCGGGTTCGGGGGTCAGGCTGATACGAATCGTGTCACCGATGCCCTGTTGCAACAGGATGCCAACGGCAGCGGAGGAGGCGACGATGCCCTTCGAGCCCATGCCCGCCTCGGTCAGTCCCAGATGCAAGGGGTAATCGCAGCGGGCGGCCAGGTCGGCGTAGATGCGGATCAGATCCTGGACCCCGCTCATCTTGCAGGACAGCACGATCCGGTCATGCCCCAGACCCAGCTCCTCGGCGCGCGCGGCACTGTCCAGCGCCGAGGTGATCAGCGCCTCCATCATCACGTCGCGCGCCTCGAGCGGCTGCGCCAGACCGGCGTTGGCGTCCATCATGCGCGCCAGCAGATCCTGGTCGAGGCTGCCCCAGTTGACGCCGATGCGCACTGGCTTGTCGCAGTCGATGGCGGTCCGGATCATGTCCGCGAACTGCTCGTCGCGCCGCGATCCGCGGCCCACATTGCCGGGGTTGATACGGAACTTGTCCAGGGCGGCCGCGCACCCCGGATATTTCGCCAGCAGCTTGTGTCCGTTGAAGTGGAAATCACCCACCAGCGGGACGCGCAAACCCATGTCGTCGAGCCGTTGCCTGATGGCCGGGACAGCGGCGGCGGCTTCCTCGCGATCAACGGTGATGCGGACGATTTCGGAGCCGGCGCGCGCCAGTTCGGCCACCTGAATCGCGGTACCGACCTCGTCGGCGGTGTCGGTATTGGTCATGGACTGGACGACGATCGGGTGCTCGCTGCCCACCAGCACACCGCCGACATTCACGGCGACACTGCGGCGGCGCGGTGCTGAACCTGTCTGCATCATGCTGAATCCTGTGAAATCCTGCGATCAGATCGTGCACGGCATGGATGCCGTGGACCCGTATGATACAGAGGCCTCGATACCGACACCATGAGCCACGATGGAGCCAGGAGATGCGTGTTACCGCTTTGATCATGATGCTGTTTTTCCTGGGCGGGTGTGCCGGCCTCCCGGCCATGCAGTCGGATTCCCGCAACCAGCTGCTGCGTCTCGAGGCCCAGGCCATGCATGCCTATCATGGCGACGAGCCGGAGCAGGCCGAACAGCTCTACCGGCAGATGGTGGAGCTGGATCCGGCGCGGACGCAGGCCTGGTTCCGACTCGGCAATCTGGCGGCGCAACGGGGTGATCTGGATGCGGCGCTCGACGCCTTCGACAGGACGCTGGCGCTGGAACCGGAGCATCATCGGGCACAGCACAACCGGGCGTTGGCACAAATGCGTCAGGGGGCCGAATCGCTGGTTAGGGCACGGCAGAAACTTGAGGCCGAGGGGGCTGACAACGTCTATCAGGCAGATCGTTTTCTCGCCGGCCTGCTGGTCGGTCTCGTGGAGACAGTGGAGCTCGCCATCGACTGCGAGGATCCGCTCGACTGACGCGCTAATCCGGCGAGAGCCCGCCCCGGATGAAGGCCAGTGCCGTTTCGATCACATCGTCCGGCGGCAGGCGGCCCTCCCAGACCGAGTACCGCAGACCGAGGAAGTTGGCGATGCCCATCAGGGCCCAGGCCTGGGCAGCACTGGAGCCGGCACGGATCTCTCCTGCCTGCTGAGCCTGCTGCAGCTTCGCGGTGTAGGCCTGGGCAAGGCGCAGGTAGTAATCGCGATAGATGGCCTCGTCGATGAACTGCGATTCCAGCACCACGCGGTAGAGATTCTTGTTGCGGACGGCAAACTCGAGGAAGGCCAGCAGACCCTGGCGTTCAATCTCGATTCTGTCGGTCAATCCGTCGATCGCATCGTTCAGGGAAGCTCGCAGCGTCCGGCCGATGTTCTCCACCAGCTCACGCAGGATTTCCTCCTTCGAGCTGTAGTAGATGTAAAACGTGCCCTGGGCCACGCCGGCTCGCCGGGTGATGCTGCTGACCGAGGCGGTATGGAAACCCGATTCGCCGATCTCGCGTTCGGCGGCGTCGAGGAGTTTGCAACGGGTGCGTTCGCCGCGAGCGGTCACGGGCTTGCGCGGCTGATGGTTCAAGCGGGGGTGCCTGAGTCGCCCGGAAACGCGGTGCCCGGGTCGTTAATCTGAGCATGTTTCATGTCTTCGACGTTAGGGAAGGCGCCCGGGGCTGTCAACAGTCACCCAGACGGAAAATGCTGCACTTCGGAAAGCCTGCCCGGGGTTTCCAATCCCCGGCCCGCGGTGCAATGATTCAGCGCGACAGATGAAACTGGTTCTGGCGATTCACGGAGGCCGGGTCATTGCGGAGTATCGAGGAATTGCTCGCCATCATGCGTCGGCTACGGGATCCGCAAAGCGGCTGTCCCTGGGACGTGCAACAGACCTTCCGCAGCATTGCGCCCTATACGCTGGAAGAGGCCTATGAGGTGGTGGACGCCATCGAACGGGACGATCTGCCCGGACTCCGTGATGAACTGGGAGATCTGCTGTTGCAGGTCGTTTTCCACGCACGGATCGCGGAGGAGGCCGGTCACTTCGACTTTGACGACGTGGCCTCCGGCATCAGTGACAAGATGCGTCGCCGACACCCGCATGTTTTCGGTGACGAGGCGGTGACCGATGCTGCCGAGCAAACGCGCCGCTGGGAGGCGATCAAGGCCGAGGAACGACGGCAGCAGGGGCGGGCCGGCGATACCTCGGCTCTGGCCGGGGTCAGTCCGGCCTTGCCGGGACTGCAGCGTGCGGTCAAGCTGACCCGCCGGGCGTCCCGGGTGGCTTTCGACTGGCCCGATGCCGAGGGCGTGTTTGCCAAGATCGCCGAAGAGCTGGATGAAGTGCGGGTGGAATATCGCGAGCAGGGTGGTCGCGAGCGACTCGAGGATGAACTGGGTGATCTCCTGTTCGCAACGGCGAATCTGGCGCGTCACCTGGACCTGGATCCGGAGGCGGCTCTACGTCGCGCCAATCGGAAATTCGAGACGCGTTTCCGTTCAATGGAGCAGGCGCTGGCCGCAGAGGGCGAGCGACTGGATAGCGTGAATTTCGAGCAGAGGGAGCAGGCATGGGAACGCGCGAAGGACAGGGAAAAATCGCAGTGATGCGACGGGCACTGGCGATCTGTTGTGGCCTGCTGCTGGCGACGTCGGTTGCGGCGATGGACGATTTTGACGACCTCGAAGAGATGGAGGCCGGGCAAGCCGATGTCGATTCCGATGGCAGCGCGCGGGGCTATTACCTGTTCGCAGGCGCCGGCGCCCAGTCCTT
The DNA here is from genome assembly GCA_003565775.1 of Ectothiorhodospiraceae bacterium. Taxonomy (GTDB): domain Bacteria; phylum Pseudomonadota; class Gammaproteobacteria; order Nitrococcales; family Aquisalimonadaceae; genus Methylonatrum. The sequence continues at coordinate 15,631 of PXAT01000106.1, forward strand.
CGAAGGGTGGGGCAGCGGGACCCTGGGCACCCTGATACTCGGCCGAAAATTCAATTACACGCCGGTGGACAGTCCGCGTTCCAGTATCGCGCTGGAACTGGAACTGTCGCAAAGCATCGATTCGGTGACCCGTCGACGCCAGGGAGAGACCCGGGAACGAGACGTGACCACGGTCGGTGGCTGGCTGGCGCTGAATACCTATGTTACGGATCACCTGTTCCATCGGGTCCGGTTCGGCGCCCTGTACCGCTACATGGATCGTGACCCGGGCAGCAGCGAACACCAGGCACGGATCGGCTTCTCGGTCGGTCTCGGTGTGGCGCTGGGTGCGACCGTGGAAGCGGTCGCGGATGCGACACTGCATTACATGGGTACCGAGGATCTGCTCTACGGAGCCGTCGGTGGTCTGCGCGTCAATTTCTGACGACTGCGGTGAACGGATCTTCTCGTTTGCCCGGCCTGCTGTCCTCACTGCTGCTACCTCTGGCGCTGTCCGCCTGTGTGCCTGCCATGCAACCGCTTGCTGAGCGTCAGGTGGCACCGGCTCTTCAGGAACGCTACGTCGTCATGCAGGACAGGGTCCGTTTGCCCCTGACTTACTGGACCGCCAGCGGCGACCCTGATGCCGTGATCCTCTGGCTGCACAGTTTCGGCGATTTCCGCGCGGCCGGCGATCTCGCAGGTCCCGAACTGGCACGGCGGGGCTTTTCGGTTTATGCCTATGATCAGCGAGGCTTCGGCGAAACGCCGGATGCAGGGCTCTGGCCCGGACGGGATGCGCTGGTCGATGATCTCGTGACGGTCAGTCGTCTGCTGCAGGAACGTTACCCGGACAGGCCGCTTTACCTGCTGGGCGAGAGCATGGGCGGCTCAATCGCTCTGGTTGCCGATGCGCGCGGTCGTTTGCCGCACATCCGGGGGCTGATCCTTGCGGGTCCGGGTGTGCGGGAGGATATCCGCTGGCGGCGCAGTTGGGATGCGCTGTTATGGACCGGCTCCCGGATCGTTCCCGGGCTGAGCTATCCCATCGACCGCACTGATGCCGGACACCTGAATGCCGACGCGGCCCGGCGCCTGCGGTCCGATGCCCGCGTTTTTCAGCGCGTGCGAGTTGACACCTATGCCGGCCTGATTCGGCTGACCGACGAGGCGTCGGATCACGCCGACCGCCTGACACGGCCGAGCCTGATTCTCTATGGTCGGGATGACGGCATGGTTGCCGAGGCGTCGATTCGCGCGCTGGCCCGGCGTCATCCCGGCGACCGCACCGTCCTGATGCAGCAGGACGGTCCGCATCTCCTGATGCAGGCCAGGGAACAGACCAGGGCTGTGGCGCTGATCGATCACTGGATTCGTCATGGTGACGCGCCGAACGCCCCGCTCGGCGGCGGCTGGAAGCGAGCGGACGGGGGCTGATCCCTGCGCGTGTCGCAGAGTCTCCCTAAAGCTGCCCGACCCAGCGCTCGTTCTCCCGGGTGAAGCGGATACCCACGGGCATTTCCTTGCCGTCGGCGAAAATCAGTCGGCCATCCACCATGACTTCGGTTTCGCCCCATTCGTCTTCCCGGTCGATCTGGACCTCTTCCAGCCTGCCGTGACTCTCTATGTGGTCCGAAACGTTACGCGCCATCATGTAATAGGCGCCGCCGCGAAAGGTGTCACCGAGGGCGCCGTCGGGCGCCAGAGCTTCCAGAGCACGGTCGGTATTGCCGCGACCGAGCTCGGTGAAGAATTCTTGGTAACTCTCAGCCGGACTGAGGTCGCGCCGCGAGTCGCTGTCGCCGCAACCTGCGAGCAGGGCAGCCAGCAGTAGAAGCAGGGCGCAACGGAGAGGGGGGATCAAGCGCATGAGAGACTCCCTTTTGCCAAGGCAACCGTCTGTGGTCGAGTCTAGCCCAAGTGGGCAGGATTCCGGGCAGGCAGGGCGTCACGAAGGTCGCGCATGACCGCGTGGTGCAGCGGACGTAACGCCGGCAGAGCGGCCCGCAGTTCGGTTTCGGTGCCACGCAGGCCGATATCGCGGCTGAGTCGGTTGGCGATGCGATCCAGGGCAGCCGCTACATGGGCGGGATCCCGGTAGCGGAGCAACCAGCGTCGGCGCACCATCGAATCGAGCGTCGGTTGCGCAGCCCGGGGCCAGTATTCCTGGGTGCTCGCCAGGTCGGCATAGCAGTCGTCGAGAAATCCTGTCAGCGATTGCGAGGCGAAATCCGGCCAGTGACGTATCAGCAGATGGTCGAACGCCATGTCGAGGATGATCGGCACGGCGCGTCGGCGGGCGGGATGGAACAGGCGGTGGCAGTGACGCAGCGCGGGGTGCTGATCGGTTCGGCTGTCCACCCAGCGATGCCGCCGAATGCCATCGATCATGTCGCATGGCAGGTCAAGATTCTCGATCCGGCCCTTGATCCAGTCACCGGCCAGGTTGCCCAGCCGGTGCAGCGGTGCATCATCGGCAAAATAGAGATGCGCCAGATAGTTCAAGCCCGCACTCAGTCGGCGTTGGCGACCGGACGTCGTCCACCCCGCCGACCGTTGCCGCCCCGACCGCGAGGCGACGGGTTGCGGCGCGCGATGCGTTTCGGCGCATCCGGCGTCACCATCCAGGCCGGATCCGCGACTTCCGTGGGGATTTTCTGGTCGATGTAGGCCTCGATGTCAGGCAACGAGTAGACGTACTCGTCGCAGGCCAGGCTGATGGCATCGCCGCTGGCGCCGGCGCGTGCGGTCCGGCCGATACGGTGGACGTAGTCCTCGGCCTCCTGGGGCAGGTCGAAGTTGACCACATGACTCACTTCCGGGATGTGCAGCCCGCGCGCAGCCACATCGGTCGCCACCAGGATCGGCAGATCGCCATCCTGGAAACGCTTGAGCAGTGCCTCTCGCTTGGTCTGGGGGATATCCCCGGAGATCACCTCGGCATCGAATCCGTTACCCAGCAGGTAGCCGGTGACGTGGTCGGCACCGCGTTTGGTGTTGACGAAGACGATGGTGCGGTTCATCTCGTGTGCCCGGAACAGGCCGATGAGCAACGGTATCTTGTCTTCCTTGGCAACATGGAAGAGACGCTGATTGACGTTGTCGGCGGTGACCTGTTCGGTCTCGATGCGCACGATCTCCGGCTCGTTCATGTGCTCGTAGGCGAGTTCCATCACCCGATGCGACAAGGTCGCCGAATACAGCATGTTGATGCGCTTCTCGGGTGGCGGCATGCGTCGCAGCAGATAGCGGATGTCGTTGATGAAACCGAGATCGAACATCCGGTCCGCCTCGTCCAGCACCACGACTTCGATCGCGTCGAGCCGGAATACGCCCTGCTTGTAGAAGTCGATGATCCGGCCCGGGGTGCCGATGATGATGTCGGCGCCATCTTCCAGTTGCTTGCGCTGCGATTCGTAGCCGGTGCCACCGTAGACCGCGACCCGGTTAAGCCCGGTGAAACGTCCCAGGAGTTCCGCATCCTTGTGGATCTGCAGCGCCAGTTCGCGCGTTGGCGCCAGGATCAGCGCCCAGGGTCCGACCTTGCCTTCCTCGACCGGGGTTTCCATCAGGTGATGCATGGTCGCCAGCAGAAAGGCGGCGGACTTGCCGGTGCCGGTCTGGGCCTGACCCGCGACGTCCTTGCCCTGCAATGCCAGCGGCAGGGTTTCGGCCTGGATCGGGGTGCAGTGGGTGTAGCCGGCCTCGTCCAGGCTGTCGAGCAGCGACGGTGTCAGTGCCAGCGAACGAAAGTCGATTGTGGTCATGTGATCGTTTTCCATGGCGCGAGAGATTACAGGATTTCGGCTGCCGCTGCCTCCGCGGGTGCGGGTGCAGACCGGCGGGCAGCTTTGTCATGCCGCGGGGATTGTGGTTCCATGCCGGCGGTATCCCACGTCGAGTCGATCGTATGAACCCCGAACATCTTGCCGCTGTTCTGAACCGATCCGAGGTGATCCATGAACCGGCAACCGTGACCGCCGCGATTGAGCGACTCGCCGACACCGTTTCCGCGGATTACCGCAGCCGCAACCCGCTGGTGCTCAGCATCATGATCGGTGGTCTGGTGTTCTCCGGGCGCCTGCTATCGCGGATCGATATCCCGCTGACCGTCGATTACCTGCATGCCAGTCGCTATCGGGGTGAAACCAGCGGTGGCGAAGCCTTGCACTGGCTCGCGCGCCCCAGCAGCCCACTGGCCGGTCGATCGGTGCTGATTCTTGATGACATCCTGGATGAGGGTCATACCCTGCGTGGCATTGTCGATTTCTGCCGCGCACAGGGTGCCGCGGATGTGGCGACCGCGGTCCTCGTGAAAAAGCGGCATGACCGCTGTGTTGAGGGGGTTCACGCCGATTACGTCGGTCTCGAGGTGCCCGACCGGTACGTGTTCGGTGCCGGCATGGACTACAAGGACTATCTGCGGAATCTGCCGGGGATCCACGCCCTGGCGGCCGCAGACGAGGAGCGAGCATGAGCGTTGCGATTATCGGCGGCACCGGGCTGACCAGTCTGCGAAATCTGGAAATTACCCACCGCGAGGTGGTCAACACACCCTATGGTGAGCCATCGGGACCGGTTACCCACGGCCTGCTTGAAGGCCACCAGGTGATGTTCCTGGCGCGACACGGCTACGGCCACACGATTCCGCCGCATCGGGTCAATTACCGCGCCAACCTCTGGGCGCTGCGCAATCTCGGGGTCGATCGCCTGATTGCGGTGGCCGCCGTCGGCGGTATCGCCGAGGAGATGCCGCCCGGGGCTCTGGCGATCCCCGATCAGATCATCGATTACACCTGGGGCCGCCATCACACGCTGTTCGAAGACGATCTGACCCACGTCACGCATATCGATTTCAGCCATCCTTACGAGCCTGCGCTGCGCCGGGAGCTGCTGCAGGGCGCCGAACGGGGAAGTATCCCGGTCATGCCCGCCGGAACCTATGGCGCGACCCAGGGCCCGCGGCTCGAGACCGCCGCAGAAATCCGCCGCCTGCGCCGGGACGGCTGTGACATGGTCGGGATGACCGGAATGCCGGAAGCGGCGCTGGCGCGCGAACTGGATATCCGATATGCCGCCGTCGCGGTTTGCGCCAACTGGGCCGCCGGGCTCGGCGGCGACAGCATTTCGATGGACGACATCGACCAGACGCTGAAAGCCGCCATGGAACAGGTCCGGCACTTGCTGGCTGAGGTCATCCCGGCGCTCTAGGGAAGCTCCGATCTATTCGCGCTTTTCCCTCCGGGCTCGGTTTGTTGTCTCCCTGCACCGTCCCTCAGGCGGCCTCGCGAAGCCGCAGGGACTGGATCAGTTCTCGGGCCAGGCTGAAGCGGCTGTCGGCGTCGGGTAGTGTCTGCAGCACTTTCAGTTTTTCCTGACCCTCGAGGCGGAAGCTTGCCGGTGAGCCCTGCACCAGTTGCACCAGGGCGCCGGGATCGACCCTCGCTTCCGCACCGAACACGATCTGGCCACCGGATTCGCCCAGCTCGATCCGCTTCAGACCCAGTGGTTCCGCCTGCAGCTTGAGCTCGGTGACGCGGAACAGGTTCTTCGCCGCGTCCGGCAACAGCCCGAAGCGGTCGATCATCTCCACCTGAAGATCCCGCAGGGCATCCCGGTCCTCGGCATTGGCGATGCGCTTGTACAGCACCAGCCGTGTGTGAACATCGGGCAGATAATCCTCGGGCAGCAGCGCCGGGATGCGCAGTTCCACTTCGGTGCCCTGGTGGAGGGGCCGATCCAGAGCCGGTTCGCGGCCGTCTTTCAGGTCCTTCACCGCCCGCTCCAGCAGATCGTTGTACAGCGTGAAGCCGACCTCGCTGATCTGCCCGCTCTGTTCCGCACCCAGCAGCTCACCGGCACCGCGGATTTCCAGATCATGACTGGCAAGGGTAAAGCCCACGCCGAGGTCCTCGTGGGCCGCCAGGGCGTCCAGCCGCTTGGCGGCATCGGCAGTGATGGAACGTCGTGGCGGCGAGACCAGATAGGCATAGGCGCGGTGATGCGAGCGCCCGACACGGCCGCGCATCTGGTGCAGCTGAGCCAGCCCGAAACGGTCGGCCCGGTTGATGATGATGGTGTTGGCCGTGGGCACGTCGATGCCGGACTCGATGATCGTGCTGCACACCAGGACGTTGTGGCGCTGGTGATAGAAATCCAGCATGGCCTGTTCGAGCTCGCGTTCCGGCAACTGGCCGTGGGCGATGCCGATCCGCGCCTGGGGAACCAGCGCCTGTAACTCTTCTGCTGCGCGATCAATGCTTTTCACGTCATTATGCAGAAAATACACCTGACCGCCGCGCTTGAGTTCGCGCAGACAGGCTTCCTGGATCAGCGCGTCGTTCCACTCCGAGACGAAGGTTTTCACGGCCAACCGGCGGGCGGGCGGCGTGGTGATAACCGACAGGTCGCGCATGCCGGACAGCGCCATGTTCAGCGTGCGCGGGATCGGCGTTGCGGTGAGTGTCAGCAGATCGACCTCGGCGCGCAATTGCTTGAGTCGTTCCTTGTGCTGAACGCCGAAGCGGTGCTCCTCGTCGATGATCACCAGGCCGAGGTTGCTGGACTTGAGATCGCTCTGCAGCAGTTTGTGGGTGCCGATGACGATATCCAGCGTGCCGGACTCGAATTCGCGGATCGAGGTCTGCTGGGCCTTGGCACCGCCGAAGCGCGAGAGCAGGCCGATTCGCACCGGCCAGTCGGCGAAGCGGTCCCGGAAATTCTGATAGTGCTGCTGGGCGAGGAGGGTGGTCGGCACCAGGATCGCGACCTGATAGCCACCCTGCACGGCAACGAAGGCGGCGCGCATGGCGACCTCGGTCTTGCCGAAGCCGACATCGCCGCAGACCACCCGATCCATCGGCTGGCCGGATGCGAGGTCACGGATCACGGCATCGATGGCGTCCTGCTGGTCCGGGGTCTCCTCGAACGGGAAGGCCGCGGCAAAAGCGGCGTATTCCTCGACGCCGGCCGTGATTGCGGTGCCCTCGCGGGCCGCCCGGCGGGCATACAGGTCGAGCAGTTCCGCCGCCACGTCGCGCACCTTCTCGGCGGCCCGGCGCTTGGCCTTTTCCCAGCGGTCACTGCCCAGGCGATGCAGCGGTGCATGATCCTCATCGGCGCCGCTGTAGCGGCTGATCAGTTGCAACGCCGCCACCGGCACGTAGAGCTTGTCGCCGCCGGCGTATTCCAGGGTCAGGAACTCGGTGGGGTATTCGCCGACGTCCAGCGTCTGCAGGCCGCGATACCGGCCGACGCCATGATCCTCGTGCACCACCGGAGCACCGATGCGCAGGTCATTGAGATCGCGAAGGATCAGCGCCGGATCCCGATCCTGACGACGGCGCCGGCGGCGTTGCTGGGCACGATTGCCCGACAGGGCGGCTTCGGTAACCAGCGCCAGATCGCTCTGCGGCAGAACCCCGCCGCGCTCCATCGGCGAGATGGTGATGCCGACCGGCTCACCGGATTCTAGGAAGGTCTGCCAGCCGGGGTACTCACGTGGGCGGACATCCTGACGGTCCAGGCTTTCCAGTAACGCCTCTCGATGTCCGGCGGTCTCGGCGACGAACAGCACGCGCCGCTGCTGAGCCTTGAGCCAGGGCCCGACCGGTTGCCGCTCGTCGCCGTCGCGCACGATGAGCCCGAGCGCCGGCAACGGTTCGGTGACGAAACGCACCTGGTCCGGATCCGGTCCGCGTGCCAGCGCCTCCGCGGTCTCGCTGTTGCTCCGGATGGAGCGATTGGCGGTGATCCGGGCCTGGATTTCGCCCGGCTCCACGAACAACTGTTCCGGCGCCAGCAGCGGGCGTTCCTGATCATGCCGGCGCTGTTCGTAGCGTTCCGCGATCTCCAGCCACAGGGCGTCCGCGGCCGGTATTACGCCTTCATCCACATGTACCAGGATGTCGGACGGGAGATAGTCGAAGAGGGTCGCGGTTCCCTCGAAGAACAGCGGCAGATAGTACTCGATGCCGCTGGGCATGATGCCGTCGCTGACCTCGCGATAGATCAGGCTGCGGGTGGGATCGCCCTCGAAGGTGGCCCGAAAGGCCTGGCGGAAACGAGCAATGGCGGCTTCGTCCACCGGGAACTCCCGGCCCGGCAGCAGCTCGATGCGATCGACACGGGTGTCACTGATCTGGGTTTCCGGGTCGAACAGGCGGATGGTCTCGATTTCGTCGTCGAACAGATCGATCCGGTAGGGCTTGTCGCTGCCCATCGGAAACAGGTCGAGCAGGGCGCCGCGCACCGCGAACTCGCCGTGCTCGCCGACCTCCGGGACGCAGCGGTAACCGGCTTCCTCGAGACGCCGCCGGGTAAGATCGACATCGAGGCGGTCGCCGATTGTCAGATGCAGGGCGTGACCATCGAGGAAGCTGCGTGGTGCCAGCCGTTGCAGCAGGGTGCCCACCGGTACGATCAGAACGCCGTCGCGGCGCTCGGGGAGCCGGGCCAGGGTCGCCAGGCGCTGGGACACGATATCCTGGTGTGGCGAAAATACGTCGTAGGGCAGCGTTTCCCAGTCCGGAAACACCAGAATGCGGTCGCCGTGTTCACCACTGAAAAACCGTAATTCGGTCTCCAGCCGCTGGGCATCCTGGGAACTGGCCGTCAGCGCCAGCACCAGACCCGATTGCGGATCGCTGACCGTCTGCCATAGCGCCAGCGCCCCGAGACTGCCTTCCAGGCCGGACCAGTGCAGCGCGCGGCCCGGCTTGCGCGGAAAAACCGGCGTTAACGGGTCACACCGCTCCCGGCTCATTGTGCCTGCTCTGCCTGCAGCTGCCGGGCCGCGGCGCGGCAACGCTTCTGGTAGGCCTCTCGGGCGTAACCCACGTCCTCGAGGAACCAGGGCAACTCTTCCAGCGTCAGGGCCTGGGCGCCGTCCACCAGTGCCTTCTCCGGTTCCGGGTGAAAATCCACCAGCACCATGTTGGCGCCGGCGACCACACCCTGGGCGGTAGCATGTACCAGATCGGGGATACCATCCGGCGCCCGGGTGCGAATCCCCACGGAATGCGACGGATCGATGCAGACCGGCATTCGCGTCATGCGCTTGACCGTTGGCACATGGGCGAAATCGACGAAATTGCGATGCGGGTCGCCGAGACTGGACTTCATGCCACGCAGGCCGAAGACCACCTGACTGTTGCCTTCGCTGGCAAGGTATTCGGCAGCATTCAGCGATTCTTCCAGGGTAATGCCGAAGCCGCGCTTGAGCAGGACCGGAAACCGCGTCTGCCGGCCGACATGCTTGAGCAGTTCGAAGTTCTGGGTGTTGCGGGTGCCGATCTGCAACATCACCCCGGTGGGGTTTCCGGTCTGCTCCAGGGCCTGTGCCACTTCGTCGATATGCCGGTCATGAGTGATTTCCATGGCCACGACCCGAATGCCGTATTTCCCTGCCAGTTCGAAGACCCAGGGCAAACAGTCTGCGCCATGACCCTGAAAGGAATAAGGATTCGTGCGCGGCTTGTAGGCCCCCATGCGAGCGCACTGTTGTCCGTTCTGCTGCAGAGCGGCGAACATCCGCTCCACGTTGGTCGGATTGTCGACGGCGCACAGCCCGGCAAACACGTGAAAGCTGTCCTGGCTGAAATTGATGCCGTTGTACTGAAAGCCGCTGGTGCGGGCATCGTCCTTGTGACGACCGAGCACCCGGTAGGCGTCGGACACGCGAATTACCCGCTGTACGCAGGGCAGTTCGCTCATCTCCGTCTCCGACAGAGCACGGGTGTCGCCGATAAGGTAGATCTCGGTCAGGGTCCGCTCCTCGCCGAAGACCTGATGGACGCGGTGACTGACGCCCTCCAGGCCGCTCAGGTGGGTCAGCAGGCTCTGGAACTCGCTGGAGTCGGTCTCGGTGTCCGGTTGCAGAATCAGGATCATGGTTAACACTCCTTGTGGTCGTGCGGCACAGCGCAGGCACCGGATGAGCTTAGGGAAACGCTGAAGTATTCCCGCGTCTGCGCCCGAGACCGGTTTTGGTCATCTGGCAAGGCGCGTTGCCGGTTCGGTAGTGATTCTACCGGGCCGGTGGCGCAACGCCGACAGAGGCCAAAACCGGCTTGGCCTCCAGGGAAGCATGCGGCGTTGCGCTGCTTGACCGCAGAATGACTGCGGCACTGCGCAGCGCGCCTTGCCTCGGAAAAATGCAGACTCCAACGCAGGCGTGTGAATACTTCAGCGTTTCCTTAGTCGCGATAGAGACGAACGAGTTCGCCGTAATGGTCCACGCGCCGGTCGCGCAGATAGGGCCAGACGCGGCGGATCATCTCGCTGCGTCCCAGATCCACCTCGCAAAGCAGTACCTCGGCGTTGTCGCTCGATGCCTGAGCGAGTATTTCACCCTGCGGACCGGCAACGAAGCTGCTGCCCCAGAAGCGGGCGCCCGAATCCGGATCGGCGGGGTCGGGTTCGAAGCCGATGCGGTTGCAACTCAGCACCGGTAGGCCATTGGCGATGGCATGGCTGCGCTGGATCGTGATCCAGGCTTCCCGCTGACGTGCCTGTTCCTCGGCATCGTCGGTATCGCTCCAGCCGATCGCGGTCGGGTACAGCAGCAGATCGGCTCCAGCCGTCGCCATCAGGCGGGCGGCTTCCGGAAACCACTGATCCCAGCACACCAGCACGCCGAGCCGGCCGAGCCGCGTGTCGATCGGGGTGAACCCGAGATCGCCGGGCGTGAAATAGAATTTCTCGTAATAGCCGGGATCGTCCGGGATATGCATCTTGCGGTAGCGACCCACCAGGCCGCGATCACCGTCCAGCACGATGGCCGTGTTGTGATACAGGCCGGGAGCACGTTTCTCGAACAGCGATCCGACCACGACGATATCCAGTTCGGCAGCAATGGCCGCCAGGCGCCCGCTGCTCGGGCCGGGAATGGACTCCGCCAGATCGAACACCGCCGGATCCTCCTGCTGGCAGAAGTAGCGGCTCCGGTGGAGTTCCTGCAGCAGCACGAGTTCGGCGCCGTCGGCCGCCGCTTCGCGGATACCGCGCAGACTGGCATCCAGATTGGCGTCCGTATCGTCCCCGCAGGCGTGTTGTATCAGGGCGACGCGAAGGGTGTCGGGCCTGCGCATGGCGGTGGTCTCCAGGCATTTTCCAGGCGCGCAGTGTAGCGAAAGGCCGCCCGGATTTCGTCATTGAATGACCTGGCCGATGGCGCAACGGGGTATTCGGGGGGCTGCAAACTCCGAGCGCCGTTCTACGTGAGCGGAATCTGCATGCTGGCGCAGTGCACGCTGCCGTGCTGGCGCACCAGTGGTAATGCGGGAATCGAAATGATCTCGCGGTCGGGGAAGGCCTGCGCGATGCAGTCAAGCGCCTGCTGGTCGGTGGCCTCCTGGGCATAGGTCGGGACAAGCACCGCGCCGTTGATCACCAGGAAGTTGGCGTAGCTCAGAGGCAGTCGTGCGCCGTCGTCGTTGTAGCGCGCTTTCGGCCAGGGGAGCGGGATCAGCGTGTAAGGCTTGCCGCTGCGAGTACGCAGCGCGGTCAGTTCCGCGGCCATCGCACCGAGGTCTGCCGCATGGCTGTCGGACGGGTCTTCGCAGGCGGTATACAGAATCCGGTTGCCGGGCGCGAAGCGGGCCAGCATGTCGATATGGCCGTCGGTATCGTCGCCCTCCAGATGCCCATGTTCGAGCCAGAGCACGCGATCACAGGCAAACCATTCGCCGAGTTTCTGCTCGACGTCCTCGCGAGAGATCGGTCCGTTACGTGACGGATCGAGCAGGCAACGGCTGGTGGTCAGCAGCGATCCTTCCCCGTCGCATTCCAGACTGCCGCCTTCCAGCACGAATGGCACGGCCACCCGCTCGGCCCAGGGAAAACAATTCTGGGCCATGAGTCGTTCGGTGATGGCGTCGTCCAGCAATGCGGGATACTTGTTGCCCCAGCCATTGAATCGGAAATCCAGCAACGTGGCCGTGCCGTCATCAATCACGGTGATGGGTCCGTGGTCACGGACCCAGATGTCATTGGATGGCGCGATCGCAAGTTCGCAGGCGGGGACGTCGGCCAGCAATTCCGCCACATGAGCGCGATGGTCGTCATCCCGACAGGTGATCAGTACCCGCTGGAAGCGGGCAATGGCGCAGGCCATGGCGAGGAACGTTCGCTCCACCGCCGCCAGTCCGTCACTCCAGTCGCCCTGATCATGCGGCCAGGTCAGCAGGATGCAGCGCTGCGCAGCCCATTCAGGTGGTAACCAGAGGGTTCGATCCATCGGTTACTCGCGCCTCCGGACCGCATGCAGGACTCGCTCATGCTCGAAATAGACCGTGAATTCGCCGTAGATCCAGCGGCTGATCGGAGGATCTCCCACCGCCGGGATGCGATCCTCGGGGCTGCCGAAACGGCGTTCCACCTGCTGCATGGTCTCGCCGTTGCGCGGCATGTTGCCGTCGCGGTAGTCCGACCTGAGATCATCCATGAGCAGGCGATCCGCCAGGGCCGGCGTGCCGACACCGGCCAGACTCATGATCAGCAGTGCAATCAGATGCCAGCGAAGCATGCGGTTTCTCCCGTTCGAGCCCATCCGGCGCACCTTGGCATCGGTGCGGCGTTCGTCGGGCTTGTTTTGCAATTGTCGTCTGCAATCAGCGACGAGCATACCACCGGCGACCGGGGGCGAGTCTGTCGACTGTGTCATTCGCAGAGGAATGTGGCGGGCATCGCCCGACGTTGCTGCAACCGCTATCCTGCGCGTCCCGCAAACGCCAGATGAGAAGCGCATGTCCCGTGCAACCGCCCCCACCGTGATCGAGCGCGCAGCCCAGGCCGATGCGCTGATCGCGCGTTATGCCGATCTGATCGCGGATCCTTCGCAACTGCGGGAAACGTTGTTGCAGCCCTTGCCGGTCGTGCTCTGGGCGAATCCGCTACGGCTCGACCGGCAGTCCTTGCGCATGCTCCTGCTGGAGGATGGGTTTGCCGCCGAGCCCTTGCCCTGGCATCCGCTGGCACTGCGTCTGCCGCCGGGGAGCCGTCCCGGTCGGCACTGGACGTTTCTCGCGGGCCTGAACCGGATTCAGGAAGAGGTGTCGATGGTGCCGGTGAGCCTGCTCGATCCGCAGCCGGGTGAACGCATTCTCGACCTGTGTGCGGCGCCCGGCAGCAAGACCGCCCAGATTGCCGTCGCCATGGATGACACCGGCACTCTGGTCGCCAACGACAGCAAGCGCGGCCGGGTGGCGGGCCTGCGGCAGATGATCAAGCGGCTGGGTCTGGTCAACTGCAGCGTCACAGTGCGGGACGGACAGGGCATGGACAGCCGTGCCGGCACATTTGATCGCATTCTGGTGGACGCGCCATGCAGCTGTGAGGGCACGTTCCGGAAGATTACGCGCCCGGAGATGGTGACCGACGAGGTACGACGGCGGGCGGCGCTGGTGCAACGTCGCCTGTTGCGACGTGCCGTGGCACTGACACGGCCCGGCGGTCGCATCGTCTATTCGACCTGCACATTCGCGCCGGAGGAGAATGAAGCGGTGGTGGATGCCATCCTGCGTGAACACGGGGATAACCTGCACCTGCGGCCGGCCGCGCTGCCCGGGCTGGTCGCGTCGCCGGGGATTAGGCACTGGCTGGGACGGCGTTTCCCCCCGGAGATGCACCACTGCGCTCGCATCTGGCCGCATCAACAGGACACCGGGGGCTTTTTCGTTGCCGTTCTGGAAAAGGCAGCTGGTCCGCGCAGCGAGGACGGTGCCTGCTTCAATCACGCAGAGGAGCCCCGTGACTGGTTACGGCCGTTGACCGACCGTTTCGCGATTCCGGTTTCGGCGTTCGACGGCGTGCGTCTGATTCGCCGCGGCAACCGTCATGTGCATGCGCTGACCCCGGACCATCAGGCACCGTCGGCGCCGGCTCCGGAGATGCTCGGCCTGCCCTTGATCCGTCGCAAGAGTCTGCCGCTGAAGCCGACGTCCTCGGCGGTGCTGCGGTGGGGCATGCAGGCACAGCAGAACTGGCTGGAACTGGATGCCGATCAGCGCGACAGTTTTCTGCGTCGACAGACGGTTGTGGTCCGGACCGGACAACTGGCGCGCTGCACCGGTCCCGGTTACGCCGTGGCACGTCACCGGGACCATGTCCTCGGGCTGGGGCAACTGGTCTACGATCGCGAGAGTCCGACGGTCCGGCTGCTGAGCCTTGTACCCAAGGCCTGGGCCCGGGACGCCGGCGAGAGCGCGGAGAACCTGGCGGACTGATGCCTGCCTCCGTGTCAGGACGGTTTCGTGTGCTGCTGCGGCGCATCCTGCCCACGGACGTCAACGCAGGCCAGGCGCGCGAATACTTCAGCGTTTCCCAAGGCGGATGAAAGCGGCGACGTCGCGAGCGGGTCCCTGACACTCCGGTGCAATCAGTAGCTCAGTCAGATGGGTCGTAATCCGTTTCCGGCCAGTTGGCGCGGATTTCGCGGGCCTGGTCCCGTGCCGAAAACCGCTCCCAGATCAGCCCGTTGACGTCGTGTTCCACGGACAGGGTTTCTGCGTTGGAGTCCTCCCAGCCGAGATGCCGGACGACACCGCCCTCGCCATACATGTGACGGATCGACAGGTTCAGTGTCGGCGTACGCCACAGGGCATAGCGGCCGGGAACGACCACGGTAGGCGCGGCGCCGAGCCGTTTGTTGTAATCGGGAATGGTGGCTTCCACATCGGTGACGGCGAGTGCCAGATGAAACCGCTTCATGATCGGTCCCTGCGGGTGTCTCGGAGGCTTGTTTTCAGTCTAGGCAGTTTCCGCCGGTAGCACACACACCGTGACTTCGTCGCGGTCATGATAGAGGTGGCGGCAGCGCACCTGCCAGCGGCCTGCGGGACCGGTATCGGGCAGGCGGGCCAGACACTCCGTCACCTGTCGATAGCGCGTGCGCATCGGCAGTTTCAGGTTGAAAATGGCGGCGCGGCACCATCCCTGGTCCAGCCACTGCGCCATCAGTGCCGCGACGCGGGCGGGTTTTTCCACCATGTCGCAGACGACCAGATCCACGGGTTTCGCCGGCCGGAATCTGAAGCCGTCGGCGCGCTGGTGCTCGACCAGCCCCGAATCCATCAGGTCTGCCTGCATCGGTCCGTTGTCCACGGCGGTGACATGCATGTGCCGCCGTACCAGTTGCCAGGTCCAGCCGCCGGGGGCGGCGCCCAGGTCCGCGGCGGTGCCGCCGGGGGCGAGCAGAATGTCCCGTTGTGCAGCCGACATCAGCAGTTGTATGGCCTCATCGAGCTTCAGACCGGACCGGCTTGGCGCGTGCCGCGATTGGCGCAGCCGGGGTATTCCGTTGACGAACGGCGTGCTGTGGGCGACCACTGTCTCGGCGATCAGCGCATGCTCGAAATCCGGGAAAAAGAGATGCAGCCGTCGGCTGGCACCGGCATCGTCCATGCGGATGCCGGCACCCGCCAGCGTCCGCACCAGCGCCGGCCGCAACCGCCGTGCCAGCCCCGAGATCTGCTTGCCCTCGTTGGTGTCCGGGTATTCCAGCCAGAGATCGGCGTAGGACCCGGTCAGTCCGGTGTCGCGCAGTGCCTGCAGGATCGGCGTGACCCGATCGGCGGGTGGCAATTGGATCGCATCGCTTCTGGCGAGCAGCCACTGCCGGGGGAAGACCAGATCCTGCCAGTGCAGTTCGTGGCCCAGGTGCTCGAGACCGCCGGGCTCGGTGACATGCAGCATGAGGTACCCGTAGTCGTCTCGGGCGCGAACGTAGCCGGTCACGCCCAGCGCGGCGGCCCGCGCCATGATCTCGGCGGCACAGTCCGCCTCGAATCCGGCCCGGCAATAAAGCAGGATTGCGGAGCTTGCAGTCGTCATGGTGGCGGAGCCTACTGTACCGTGCTTCCGTGAAACACTAGCGGGTCAAACCGGCCTGTGCCGGCAACGTTGGCAGTTCGGACAAGGCGACTGCCGACATCACTATAGTCTGCGTCGGAACACGCTCCTGGTCTTGGGGTCGGTACCGAGGTACGCATCGATTTGCAGGGAGACAAGGAATGGAAACGATTCTTCTGGTCGTCGCCGCACTGATCGTCGCCATCCTGGCGTCCGCGATCCGCGTGTTGCGCGAGTACGAACGTGGCGTGATCTTTCAGCTCGGTCGCTTCTGGGCGGTCAAGGGGCCGGGGCTGATCATCGTAATCCCGGTGATCCAGCAGATGGTGCGCAGTGATCTGCGGACCGTGGTCATGGATGTGCCCAGCCAGGACGTGATCTCCAAGGACAACGTCTCTGTGAGTGTCAACGCGGTGCTGTATTTCCGGGTTGTCGATCCCGAACGCTCGGTGATCAACGTCGAGGACTTCTTTGCCGCAACCAGTCAGCTGGCGCAGACCACCTTGCGCTCGGTACTGGGCCAGCATGATCTGGATGAAATGCTCGCTGAGCGTGACAAGTTGAACGAGGACATTCAGAACATCCTCGACGAGCACACCGATGCCTGGGGTATCAAGGTCGCCAACGTCGAGATCAAGCATGTCGATATCGACGAGAGCATGATCCGGGCGATCGCGCAGCAGGCCGAGGCGGAACGCAGCCGGCGCGCGAAAATCATCCATGCCGAAGGCGAGATGCAGGCGGCGCAGAAGCTGCAGGACGCGGCGAATATCCTGTCGCAGAACCCGCAGGCACTGCAGCTGCGGTATCTGCAGACCCTGCAGGGTATTGCCGGTGAGCAGAACTCGACCATCGTTTTCCCGCTGCCCATGGATCTGATGGGAGCCTTCAAGCATCTGATTCAGAAAGCCAGTGGTTCCGACAGCGACAAACCGAAGCAGGACTGACCGGGCGCAGGTGCCCGGCGTGGACGCCATCGAGCGGTTTCTCGATGGCGTCTGGGCCGAGAGCGGCCTCAGTCGCCAGACCCTGGCCGCCTATCGCGCCGATCTGGTTGCGTTCGCACGCTGGCTCGATCAGCGGCACCAGGCGCTGGTTGACGCAGGCCGTGAGGATATCCTGGCTTACCTCGCCGCGCGGGTCGGTGACGGCCTGAAGCCCCGGAGCACGGCGCGGCTGGTGTCGACGCTGCGCCGGTTCTACCGCTGGCAGCTGCGGGAGGGGGCGATCGCGACAGATCCCACTCACGAAGTCGAAGCACCTCGCTTGGGGCGTCCGCTCCCCGGGGCAGTGTCCGAGCAGGACATCGAAGCACTGCTGGCGGCCCCGGACGTGTCGGATCCCCTCGGCCTGCGTGACCGCAGCATGCTGGAGCTGCTCTACGCCACAGGCCTGCGGGTGTCGGAACTGGTCGGTCTGACCCTGGCACAACTGAATCCGCGTCAGGGTGTGTTACGCATCGTTGGCAAGGGGGCGCGAGAGCGCCTGGTTCCGGTGGGTGAGCAGGCGTTGGACTGGGTCGCGCGCTGGCTCGACGAGGGGCGTCCGCGGTTGCTGGGCCTGCGACGCAGTGAGGCCTTGTTCGTCACTGCCCGCGGCGCAGCCCTCAGTCGCCAGGCGTTCTGGTACCGAATCCGGGCTCATGCACAGGCTGCGGGCATCCACCGCAAGCTGTCGCCCCACACGCTGCGACACTCCTTCGCGACTCATTTGCTCAACCATGGCGCGGATTTGCGCGTGGTACAGTTGCTGCTCGGTCATCAGGATCTGTCGACGACGCAGATCTATACCCATATCGCCCGGCAGCGACTGCAGGATCTGCATGCCTGGCATCACCCGCGAGGCTGACTCGTTCAGGCCCGCTGAACCCTTGAACGGAGAACGCATGATTCCTCGACTGCTTGTTCCGCTGATGTTGTTTCTGATGGCGCTGCCGCTGATGGCGGACGACGAAATGGCTGAGATCACCGATCGCATCAGTGAGCGTCTCCAGTCGATCAATCCGGAGCTGCGGCCGGATCGGGTTGAGCGGTCACCGGTGCCGGATCTCTATCAGGTGGTGATCGGCGGCCAGGTGCTTTATATCACCGGTGACGGCCGTTATCTGGTGCAGGGCGACATGATGGATCTGGAACTGCGGCGCTCGGTGTCGGACGGCTTGCGCGGTCAGGTGCGACTGGAGCAGCTGGACGCCCACGGCACCGAGAACATGATCATCTACCCGGCCGACGGCGAGACCGCGCACGTGATCACGGTCTTTACCGACATCGACTGCTCGTACTGTCGCCAGATGCATAACAATCTTGCGGATTACACAAGCCGCGGTATCGAGGTCCGCTATCTGCAGATGCCGCGGGCGGGGGTTGGCACCGAATCCCATCGCAAGGCCGTGGCGGTCTGGTGTGCGGATGACCGGAATGCGGCAATGGATGAGGCGAAACTCACCGGGAGCTTTCGTGGCGATACCGGCTGCGACAACCCGGTAGAAGAACAACTGGCCCTGGCGCAGGCCCTCGGCGTCAATACCACCCCCAGCATCATCTCCGATCAGGGCGTCATGCATCGCGGCATGGTGCCCGCCGACGACCTGCGCGAGATGCTGGACGAGGAAAAGTCGGCGGCCCGGTAACAGGCAGGCACGGGTCGCAGGCCTGTCAAAGCTTCGCTAGCGGTAACGAAAAACGGCGGCCAGACGGCCGCCGTTTCAATATCCGGAACCCGTGCCTGTGTCTCAGCGTTCCAGCAGTTCCAGCTTGTTGGGCTTGCCATCCCAGTCTTCCGCATCCGCTGGCGGTTCCTTGTGCTCGGTGATCACCGGCCACTCGCGCGACAGTTCGGCATTGAGCTCGAGGAAGTGCATCTGGTCCTCCGGCAAATCGTCCTCGGACAGGATCGCCTCGGCCGGGCATTCCGGCTCGCAAAGGGTGCAGTCGATACACTCGTCGGGATCAATGACCAGGTAATTCGGGCCTTCGTGGAAGCAGTCCACCGGGCAGACTTCCACGCAATCCGTGTACTTACACTTGATGCAGTTTTCCACTACTACAAAGGTCATCGTCGACTCCAGTCTTTGAATCCGGCCTGTCCGGTCCCGTCAGCCGGCCATGGTACCGGCAACGCGGCCCAATTTTAAGGAAGCGGTGATTTATTCGCACGCCTGCGTTGCCGTCCGCATTTTTTCCGAGACAAGGCGCGCGGCGTAGCGCCGCAGTCATTCTGCGCAAGCAGCGCTTCCTGGACTATTCGCCGGTCGCTGCCCGCAACTCGCGCAGGCGATAGAGAAGTTCCAGCGCCTGTCTCGGTGTCAGCGCATCGGGGTCGGTCTCGTCCAGCAAGGTGTGTATCGGGTCCACCGCCGTCGGCTCTCGAAACAGCGGCAACTGTCCGTCGTTGACGTCTTCGCGCCACGCCGTCCGTTCCAGTTCCGCCAGTTTGTCACGTGCGGCGCGGATCACGGCCGCCGGCACGCCGGCCAGAGAGGCCACCTGCAGGCCATAGCTCTGGTTCGCCGGGCCGTCCTTGAGTCGATGGAGGAACACGATCCGCTCGCCATGCTCGACCGCATCCAGGTGCACATTGCGCACGGCCGGATACTGGTCGGCCAGTGCCGTCATCTCGAAGTAGTGGGTCGCAAACAGGGTGTGGGCGTGCAGCCGACCAGCAAGCCAGGCGCCACTCGCCCAGGCCAGTGACAGGCCGTCGAACGTGCTGGTGCCGCGGCCGATCTCGTCGAGCAGGACGAGGCTGTTGCGCGTGGCATTGTTCAGGATATTGGCGGTTTCGGTCATCTCCACCATGAAGGTCGAGCGCCCGCCGGCCAGATCGTCACTGGCCCCGATACGGGTAAAAATGCGATCGATCGGCCCGATCTCCGCGCTGCTGGCAGGCACGAAACTGCCGACACAGGCCATCAGTGCCACCAGTGCCACCTGCCGCATGTAGGTGGATTTGCCGCCCATGTTCGGCCCGGTGATCACCAGCATGCGACGTTTGCCGTCAAGCCTGGTGTCATTGGGCACGAACGGGTCGGCCAGTACCTGTTCGACCACCGGGTGCCGTCCGTCCCGGATGCGAATCCCGTCGCGCTCGCCGAGTTGCGGGCGGCAGTAGTCCAGTTGTCGGGCACGCTCGGCGAGAGCCGCAAGGACGTCGATGGTCGCCAGCGCTCTTGCCGACTCCTGCAGGGCAGCGAGATCCAGATTCAGGTGTTCCAGCAACTCGCCGTACAAGGCCTTTTCCCGGGCAAGCGCCCGTTCGCGGGCACTCAGTACCTTGTCCTCGAAGGCCTTGAGTTCCGGCGTGATATAGCGTTCCGCGCCTTTCAGGGTCTGCCGCCGCTGATAGTCCTCCGGCACCCGCTCGGTCTGGCCGCGGCTGACTTCGATGTAATAGCCGTGAACCCGGTTGTAGCGCACCTTGAGCGTGCTGATACCGGTGCGTTCGCGCTCCCGGCTCTCCAGGTCCAGCAGAAACTGGTCGGCATCACGACTCAGATGGCGTAACTCATCCAGTTGTGCGTCGTATCCCTCGGCGATCATGCCGCCGTCGCGAATCAGCACCGGCGGGTTGTCGACGATGGCGCGGTCGATCAGGGCCGCGGTTTCAGGGTGTTCGCCGAGGGCTTCCCGGAGTTCGATCAGCAGCGGCGCATCAAGGCCGGTGCAGAGTCCGTGCAGCGCCGGCAGTCGGTTCAGACAGACGCCCAGTGCCTCGAGATCCCGCGGACGAGCCGAGCGCAGGGCGATGCGCGCGAGGATGCGCTCGGCATCGCCGAGACCGCTCAGGGTCTCGCGTAGAGGAACCTCGGCACCGGCCTTCAGAATCATGTCGATGGCATCATGCCGGGCGCGGATCTGCCGCTGATTGCGCAGGGGACGCTGCAACCAGCGACGCAGCAGACGGCTGCCCATGGCAGTGCAGCTCGTATCCAGCACGGCCGCCAGCGTGTGCTCCGTGCCACCGGAAAGATTCCGTTCGATTTCAAGGTTGCGACGACTGGCGGCGTCGATGATTACCGCATCGTCATGCTGTTCGAGTTGCAGCCCACGGACATGGGGCAGGGCCGTGCGCTGCGTGTCGGTGACGTACTGCAGCAGACTGCCGGCAGCCTGCACCAGCGCGACCATGTGCTCGCAACCGAAGCCCGACAGATCACGGGTACCGAACTGCCGGTTCAGCAGTCGACGGCAGCTGTCTTCCTCGTAATGCCAGGGTGGCCGCGTGCTGACGCCGGGACGGCCGGCCAGCCAGTCGGGCGGCCGGTCACCCTCGCGCAGCAGCACCTCGGCCGGGTTCAGTCGTTCCACCTCGGCCTGGAGGTTGTCCGCACCCGCCAGCTGTTGGACCAGGAAATCGCCACTCGAGACCTCCAGCGTGGCGATGCCGACGGCGTCCTCGTTGAACACCACGGACAGGACCCGGTTGCTGGCCCGCTCGGCAAGCAGGCTGTCCTCGGTCAGCGTTCCGGGCGTGACAATGCGCGTGACCTGACGCTCCACCGGCCCCTTGGAGGTGGCCGGATCGCCGATCTGTTCGCAGATCGCCACCGATTCGCCGAGGCGGATCAGTCGTGCCAGGTAACCATCCGCCGAGTGGCAGGGCACCCCGGCCATCGGGATCGGTTCGCCGGCAGAGCTGCCCCGGGCGGTCAGTGTGATGTCCAGCAGATGCGCCGCGCGGCGCGCATCGTCGAAGAACAGCTCGTAGAAATCGCCCATGCGGTAGAACACCAGTGTCTCCGGGTGCTCTGCCTTGATCCGCAGATATTGCTGCATCATGGGCGTGTGCTGGGCGCTGGCGGACGCTGTCATGGAGATTCCGAGTCGATCAGAGGTTTCGCGACACCGCGACGGTCCGTCATGCTAGCTGATCTGTTCGCCCGTTTGTTTACCGCAAGGACCGGGTAACAGCGATCGCATCGTCATGGGGGCTGCATTGTGAGTAGCGAACGTCTGCAGCGGGCCAGCGAGCAACTGGGCCGTTTGCTGGAGCAGAGGAGCCTGCGCGTGATTACCGCGGAATCCTGTACCGGTGGCTGGATCAGCAAGGTGCTGACTGATATTGCCGGCAGTTCGGCCTGGGTCGAGGGTGGTTTCGTCAGTTATTCCAATCGCTGCAAGGAGCGCATGCTTGGTGTCGCACCGGCCCTGATCGCTTCTCACGGGGCGGTCAGCGAACCGGTGGTCCGGGCCATGGCCGAAGGTGCCCTGGCGCACAGCGATGCCGACCTGAGCGTCGCGGTGACCGGCGTGGCCGGTCCCGATGGCGGCACACGGGACAAGCCGGTCGGTCTTGTCTGGTTTGGCTGGGCCGGCAAGGGCTACGCGACACACACCGCCTCCAGCCGGTTTTCCGGTGACCGGGATGCCGTTCGCCTGGCCACGGTGCTGTACGCCATTCGCGGTCTGCGTGACCTGATTGAAAATGACTGAGGGCCGACGCCTGTTCTTTGCCCTGTATCCGGATGTTGCGCACCGCCGCAGGCTGCATGCTTTCGCACGATCTTTGGGGCCCGGGCGGCCAACGCCGATCGATAACGTGCATCTGACCCTGTTTTTCCTCGGGCATTGCGACCCGGAGGCCGAGCAGCGGGCCCAAGCCTGCGCCGGGGCACTGACGGCAGGCCCGTTGCGAGTCCGGACCGGGCGGCTGGAGCACTGGCCCGGCGCGCGCGCCGTTGTGGTGCTGGTGGACGATATCGATGGGCGCCTCGCGAGCTTGCATCAGACTCTGTCGCGGAAACTGGTGGACGCCGGCTTTCCGAGCGACCCGCGTCCGTGGCGCCCGCATCTGACTCTGTTGCGGAACGTCACGGCAGTCGGTTTGCCGCCGGCACCGGATTCCATGTTGCTGTCTTTCGACCGGCTGTTTCTGTTCCGGTCGGAGCCGGCCGGGAGGGGCTCCGTCTACCGGCCGCTGCGCGATTGGCCATTGCACGAGGCGGCGAACGACTGAATCGGGGGTGTGGGGCGGGCCGCCGGTATGGGATACTGCGCGCTCGTGGCGGTCGCCGCCCAGGGACGGGTGAGTGACCGCTGCTGCATGCCAGTCACAGCAGAAGAGGCACGAGAATGGATGACAATCGCAAGAAGGCTCTTGGCGCCGCCCTCAGCCAGATCGAGAAACAGTTCGGCAAGGGTGCCGTCATGCGGATGGGCGATGCGCGCGCGGTCAGGGATGCAGACGCGGTCTCCACCGGCTCGCTGAGTCTCGATCTCGCCCTGGGGATCGGCGGTCTGCCGCGGGGCCGGGTGATAGAGATCTACGGGCCGGAATCGTCCGGCAAGACCACATTGACGCTACAGGTGATTGCCGAGGCGCAGAAAAAGGGCGGCACAGCCGCGTTCGTCGATGCCGAGCACGCGCTGGATCCCGACTATGCGGAGAAGCTGGGTGTCAATGTCGATGAACTCCTGGTTTCGCAACCCGATACCGGTGAGCAGGCACTGGAAATCGCCGACATGCTGGTGCGTTCGGGTGCCGTCGATGTGGTTGTTGTCGACTCGGTGGCGGCGCTGACACCGAAGGCCGAGATCGAGGGCGAGATGGGTGATTCCCATGTCGGTCTGCAGGCGCGGCTGATGTCGCAGGCGCTGCGAAAACTCACCGGCAACATCAAGCGCTCCAATACGATGGTCGTGTTCATCAACCAGATCCGGATGAAGATCGGTGTGATGTTCGGTAGCCCGGAGACCACCACCGGCGGCAACGCCCTCAAGTTCTATGCCTCGGTACGGCTTGATATCCGGCGGATCGGTGCCATCAAGAAGGGTGACGAGGTGGTCGGCAACGAGACTCGGGTCAAGGTGGTGAAGAACAAGATGGCACCGCCGTTCAAGCAGGCCGAGTTCGAAATTCTCTACGGCGAGGGGATTTCCCGGGAAGGCGAACTGATCGACCTGGGCGTGAAGAACGGCCTCGTCGACAAGGCCGGTGCCTGGTACAGCTACAACGGGGACCGGATCGGTCAGGGTAAGGACAACGTGCGCCAGTTCCTCAAGGAAAACCCCGATATTACAGAGGCATTGAACACGAAACTGCGGGAGATTCTGATGCCGCCCAAGGCGCCGCGGAATGAGCCGAACGAGTCCTCCGAAACGGCCTGATGGTCTCTCCGGAAGAGTCCGATGGCGAGCCGGATCTGCACGAGGTCGAGGATCGCGCGGTCCGGCTGCTGGCGCGACGGGAACATTCCCGCCGCGAACTGGCGACCAAGCTGCGGCAGCGGGATTATCCGGTCGAACTGATCGACGAGGCGCTGACTGCGCTTGAGCAGCGCGGTTATCTCAGTAACCAGCGTTTCGCCGAGTCTTTCGTCCGCGAGCGAATCAATCGCGGACAGGGGCCGGCACGAATCACCGCAGATCTGCGTCAGCGTGGCATTGACGACGCCACCATCCAGTTACAGCTGGAAAAGGCCGAAGTGGACTGGCTGGCGCAGGCGGCAGAGGTCCGGGCACGGCGTTTCGGTGACGAAGCGCCGGCGGATCACCGGGAATGGGGTCGGCAGGGACGCTTCCTTGCCGGCCGGGGTTTTTCTGCCGAGCAGATTTCGCGTGTGCTCGGCGACAGATGGCGCGGCGACTGACCGCTGCCGCCACACGGATTCTGGATATCTTATGACCAGCAGTGCCGAACTTCGCCGGGCTTTTCTCCATTATTTCCGTGACCACGGACACCGCATTGTGCCCAGCAGCCCGCTGGTGCCGGGCAACGATCCGACGCTGCTTTTTACCAATGCCGGCATGGTCCAGTTCAAGGATGTCTTTCTCGGACGTGACAAGCGCGACTACACCCGGGCCTGTTCCTCGCAGCGCTGCGTTCGCGCCGGTGGCAAGCACAATGATCTGGAGAACGTCGGCTACACGGCACGGCACCACACCTTCTTCGAGATGCTGGGCAATTTCAGCTTTGGCGACTATTTCAAGCGCGACGCCATTCGTTATGCCTGGAGCTTTCTGACCGAAACCATTGCCCTGCCGCCGGAAAAGCTGTGGGTGACGGTCTTCGAGGAAGATGACGAGGCAGCGGCAATCTGGATCGACGAGATCGGTGTGTCGCCCGACCGTGTCAGCCGGATCGGTGCCAGGGACAACTTCTGGGCCATGGGTGATACCGGTCCCTGCGGTCCGTGTTCGGAGATCTTCTACGACCATGGCCCCGATGTTGCCGGCGGTCCTCCCGGGACGCCGGAAGAAGACGGCGACCGTTACATCGAGATCTGGAATCTGGTGTTCATGCAGTACGACCGGGCCGCCGACGGCACGCTGAATCCCTTGCCCAGCCCCTGTGTCGACACCGGCATGGGGCTTGAGCGCCTGGCGGCGGTGCTGCAGGGCGTGCACAGCAATTTCGAGATCGATGTGTTTCGTCATCTGATCCAAGCGGCCGGCGAGGCCACCGGCTGTGAGGACCTCGAGAACAACTCGCTCAAGGTGATCGCCGATCACATCCGCGCCTGTGCGTTCCTGATTGTCGACGGCGTTGCCCCGTCGAACGAGGGTCGCGGCTATGTCCTGCGCCGGATTATTCGGCGGGCCGTTCGGCACGGTTACAAGCTGGGTCAGGAAAACGCCTTTTTCTACAGCCTGGTAGCGGCATTAGTTAAGGAGATGGGTGAAGCCTATCCGGAGCTCGCTGCACAGCAGGGGCATGTCGAAACCACTCTGCGTCAGGAAGAGGAACGCTTCAGTGAAACGCTGGAGCAGGGTCTGCGCCTGCTGGAAAACGATCTCGGCGACCTCACCGGCACGGTCATCCCCGGCGAGACGGTATTCCGTTTGTATGACACCTACGGCTTCCCGGTTGACCTGACCAACGACATCGCCCGGGAGCGGGGGCTGGAGCTGGACATGGCGGGTTTCGAGACCTGCATGGAGGCGCAGCGCGAGCGTGCCCGCTCGGCCAGCCAGTTCAAGGCCGACCATACTGGCGGGGCGGTGATTGACGCCCGCTCGCGTTTCATCGGCTATGAGCATCTCGAGGATCGTGGCAAGGTCGTGGCCCTGTTCACCGACGGCGACGAGGTCGATGCCCTGCAGCCGGGCCAGGCCGGCCTTGTCGTGCTGGATCAGACACCGTTCTATGCGGAATCGGGTGGACAGGTGGGCGACAGCGGCCATTTGCTGGCAAACGGCGTTGCCTTCCGCGTCGATGACACGCGCAAGCAGGGCGATGCGCATGGACATTTCGGCGTGCTCACGGAGGGCAGCCTGAGGCGCGGTGACACCGTGCATGCGCAGGTGGATCAGGCGCGACGCCAGGCGACGGTGCTGAACCACTCGGCGACCCATCTCCTGCACCTGGCCCTGCGTGACCTGCTCGGTCCGCATGTCGCGCAGAAAGGCTCGCTGGTGGCGCCGGATCGACTGCGCTTCGATTTCTCGCACAATAGTCCGGTGACTGCCGAGCAGATTCGTGAGCTGGATCGACGGGTGAATGCGGAAATCCGCGCCAATCATCCGACCGTGATTCGCGAAATGGCCTACGACGAAGCGATTGCCGCCGGTGCCATGGCGCTGTTCGGCGAGAAGTACGGGAACGTCGTCCGGGTCGTGACCATGGGCGAATCCACCGAGCTCTGCGGCGGCACGCACGTGAACCAGACCGGCGAAATCGGGCTCTGCAAGATCGTCGCGGAAACCGGCGTCGCGGCAGGCGTACGGCGGATCGAGGCGTTCACCGGGGACGGTGCACTCGCGTGGATGGAGCAGCAGTCTCAGGCGCTGCTGACGGCTGCGGGTCTGCTCAAAACCACACCGGACAAATTGAACGAACGACTGGCGCAAGTGCTCGAGCGCAGTCGTGCCAGCGACCGGGAGCTGGACCGGCTTCAGCAGAAGCTGGCGGCCCAGGCTGGTGGCGATCTGGCGGATTCGGCTGTCGACGTCGACGGCGTCAAGGTCGTGGCGTCGGTGATCGACGGTGGCGATGCTCGCGGGCTGCGTGACATGGTCGACCAGCTCAAGACCCGGCTTGGCAGGGCGGCGGTGGTTCTGGCCGCGGTGGACGGTGACAAGGTGCGTCTGGTGGCCGGCGTCACCGACAACCTGACGGATCGTCTGCGCGCTGGGGATCTGGTGAATGCCGTAGCGTCGCAGATCGGCGGCAAGGGCGGTGGCCGGGCCGATATGGCGCAGGCCGGCGGCAGTCAGCCGGAAGCCCTGCCCGGCGCCATCGCGGGCGTCGCGGACTGGGTCCGTGAGCAGCTCGCCGGTCAATGAATGTTTCCGGTAACAGACGGGTCGGCTGAACGACCGGCCTCCAACACGATGAATGGAATCACATGGCACTGATTGTTCAGAAGTACGGCGGCACGTCCGTCGGAACACCCGAGCGGATCGAGAAGGTGGCAGAGAAGGTCATCGCCACCCGTGATGCCGGTAATGACGTTGTGGTCGTGGTCTCCGCGATGAGCGGCGAGACCAATCGGCTGCTGGAACTGGCCGGTTCGTTGCACCCGTCGCCGCCGGCACGATTGTCCGATCTGCTGGTCTCCACCGGCGAGCAGGTGACAATTTCCCTGCTCGGTATGGCACTCGAGAATCGCGGCTGCCCGACCCGGTGTTATACCGGTGCTCAGGTGCGGATCCTGACCGACAGCGCCCACAGCAAGGCGCGTATCCAGGAAATTGATGCCAAGGTGCTGACCGAGGACATGAAGGCAGGTCGTGTTGCCGTGGTTGCCGGTTTCCAGGGCGTCGATCCGAGTGGTGCGATCACGACCCTGGGTCGAGGCGGCTCCGATACCACTGCAGTGGCTCTGGCAGCCGCACTGAAAGCCGACGAGTGCCAGATCTACACTGATGTGGACGGGGTTTACACCACCGACCCGCGGGTGGTGTCGAAGGCGCGGCGCCTGGAACGCATCACGTTCGAGGAAATGCTGGAAATGGCCAGCCTCGGCTCCAAGATCCTGCAGATTCGTGCCGTCGAGTTTGCCGGCAAGTACCACGTGCCTCTGCGCGTCCTGTCCAGTTTCGAGGACGGACCCGGCACCCTGATTACCTTCGAGGATGACACCATGGAAGAACCGCTCATCTCGGGCATTGCCTTTCACCGCGACGAAGCCAAGCTGACGGTGATCGGTGTGCCGGACAGACCCGGTATCGCCGGCGCGATTCTCGGTCCGATTTCGGATGCGAATATCGAAGTCGACATGATCGTGCAGAACATCAGCCAGTCCGGCGCCACCGACTTCACCTTCACCATTCACCGCAACGATTACGAGCAGGCGTTGAAGATTCTCGAGAAGACCTGCAACGAACTGGGCGCTCGTGAGGTCTATGGTGATACCAAGATCGTGAAACTGTCACTGGTCGGTGTGGGCATGCGGTCGCACGCCGGCGTGGCAAGCACGATGTTCCGTTCACTGGCCGACGAAGGCATCAATATCCAGATGATTTCGACCTCCGAGATCAAGATTTCCGTGGTTATTGAAGAGAAGTACCTGGAACTGGGCGTGCGCGCATTGCACACCGCCTTCGGTCTCGATGACGACAGTTCGCAGGTGCAGGTCGAGGGCAAGGGCGCCTGACAAGGCGTCGAATGAGCGGAGTGCGAGAGTTGTCGTGCTCCGCTCGTGGTCTTGTTGAGATCACGCGTTGGTTACAGGAAGCCGCGACCACTGAACTCAAAAAGTCTCCGTGGTCTGACAAGGACACCTCAGGATGTGAGGAGCAGGCAACGATGCTGATTTTGACCAGGCGCGTAGGCGAGACACTGATGATCGGCGACGAAATTACCGTTACCGTGCTTGGTGTGAAAGGTAACCAGGTTCGGATCGGGGTGAATGCGCCACGGGATGTGTCCGTGCACCGCGAAGAAATCTACGACCGGATCCGCCAGGAAGGGGATACCGACGCCGAGGGCAGCGGCCAGAGCTGAACACCACTCCGGCAGGGTTTACCCTGCCGCCCCTTTCCCTTATCCTTTCGGCCCTCGGCTGGGGACAAACCCGCCGGGATGGAGAGGTGGCCGAGCGGCTGAAGGCGCTCCCCTGCTAAGGGAGTATGGGTCAAAAGCCCATCGAGGGTTCGAATCCCTCCCTCTCCGCCATACAGACAAAAAAGGGGTGCCCAGAATGGGTACCCCTTTTTTGTCTGTAAAGGGAATAGCGGGGAGGGCTTCGAACCCTCGATCAATGAATAAGCCGGGTTCGATTCCCGAGCGAAGCGAGGGAAGACGCAGGCGCAAAGCGACTGCGGCAATCCCGACCC
>PXAT01000025.1 GCA_003565775.1 Ectothiorhodospiraceae bacterium
CCGTACCCGTCGGGCAAGCTGCACATGGGGCACGTACGCAACTACACCATCGGCGACGTGATCGCCCGCTTTCAGCGCATGCAGGGCCGGAGCGTTCTGCAGCCAATGGGCTGGGATGCCTTCGGCCTGCCCGCGGAGAACGCGGCAATCGCAAACAATGTTCCACCGGCGCGCTGGACCCGGCAGAACATTGCCCAGATGCGCACCCAGCTCAAGCGGCTGGGTTTTGCCTACGACTGGAGCCGTGAGATCGCCACCTGCGATCCCGACTATTACCGTTGGGAGCAGTGGCTTTTCGTTCGCTTGCTCAACAAGGGGTTGGTCTATCGCAAACTGTCGACGGTGAACTGGGATCCGGTCGATCAGACAGTGCTGGCCAATGAGCAGGTAATCGACGGACGCGGCTGGCGCTCGGGTGCCCCGGTCGAGCGGCGGGAGATGCCGCAATGGTTCCTGCGGATCACCGATTACGCCGACGAGCTGCTGGAGTCCCTGGATCAGCTCGACGGCTGGCCGGATCAGGTGCGCGCGATGCAGCGCAACTGGATCGGGCGCTCGGAAGGGGTGGAACTCGATTTCACCTGCGCGGACGGCGAGAAGCTCACGGTCTACACCACTCGTCCGGATACGTTGATGGGCGTCAGCTACCTCGCCCTCGCGCCCGAGCACCCGATGGTCGTCCGCCGGATGGCGGCGGATCCCGAGCTGTCGGCCTTCGTGGAAGGCTGTCGCACCCGAGGGATGGCAGAGGCCGACCTGGCGACGATGGAAAAGCGGGGTCGTCCGCTGGGATTCGACGCGCGCCACCCGATCACCGGTGCGCAAGTGCCGGTCTGGGTCGCCAACTTCGTGTTGATGGAGTACGGCACTGGAGCCGTGATGTCGGTTCCGGCACACGACGAGCGTGACCACGCGTTCGCCCTTCAGTACGGACTGCCCGTTGTGCAGGTCATCGAGCCGCTGGACGGCGGCCCGTGGGACATCATGGAGCGTGCCTTCACCGAACGGGGGCGTCTGATCGATTCCGGCGAATTCAGTGGGCATACATCCGAAGAGGCGTTCACGACCATCGCCGAGGCGCTCGAGGCCCGCGGCCTGGGACAGCGCCGCCGCAACTACCGCCTGCGCGACTGGGGCATCTCCCGGCAGCGCTACTGGGGCTGCCCGATTCCAGTCATTCACTGCAACGATTGTGGCGTGGTGCCGGTACCGGAAACGGACCTCCCCGTCGTTTTGCCGGAAGACGTGGTGCCCGACGGTTCCGGTTCGCCGCTGGCAAAGCTGCCATCGTTTTACGAGGTGGCCTGTCCGCAATGCGGCAAACCGGCACGGCGCGAAACCGATACCTTCGATACTTTCTTCGAATCCTCCTGGTATTACGCGCGGTATTGTTCGGCGGACAATCACGAAGCCATGCTGGACGCCCGTGCCGACCACTGGCTGCCGGTCAACCAGTACGTGGGTGGTGTCGAACATGCGGTGCTGCATCTGCTCTACGCCCGATTCTTTCACAAACTGCTGCGCGACGAGGGGCTGCTTCGGAGCAGCGAGCCTTTCCCCCGGCTTCTGACCCAGGGCATGGTCATCGCCCCAACGTTCTACCGGGAACGCGCGGACGGCGGCCGCGACTGGATCAATCCGGCGGACGTCGAGATCAACCGTGCGGCCGATGGCACGATCGACGCCCGCCAGCGCGCGAGCGGTGAGCCGGTACGTACCGGGGGCATGGAGAAAATGTCCAAGTCGAAGAACAATGGGGTGGATCCGCAGGCCCTGATCGATCGTTACGGTGCCGACACCGCACGCCTGTTCACGATGTTCGCGGCGCCGCCGGATCTCTCGCTGGAGTGGTCGGATTCGGGTGTCGAGGGCGCGCATCGGTTTCTGAAGCGCCTGTGGCGGCAGGTTTTCGAAAATGCGACCATGGACTCGGTCCCGGTGCGCCCGGACCCCGGAGCCCTCGGCGATCAGGGCCGGGAGCTGCGGCGCAAGTTGCATGCAACGATCGCCAAGGTCACCGATGATATCGGTCGACGTCAGACCTTCAACACCGCGATTGCCGCGAACATGGAGTTGCTGAACGAGGTTGGGCGCTTGCCGGATTCCGAACCGGCAGCATCGGCATTGCGGCGGGAATGTCTGAACGGCATCGTGCTGATGCTGGCGCCCATTGTTCCGCATGTGACCCAGGCGCTGTGGGAAGCATTGGGTAATCATGGCATGGTAGCCGATGCGGCCTGGCCAGAGGTCGACCACTCAGCACTCGCGGTCGACGAGGTCACGCTCGCGGTTCAGGTCAACGGCAAGCTGCGGGCCGAGATCCGGGTGCCTGCCGATGCGCCCCGGGAAGCTGTCGAAGCAGCCGCGCGTGCCGATGCCAACGTGTTGCGCCATCTGGAGGGGCAGTCATTGATGAAGACCATTGTGGTTCCGGGACGGCTCGTCAACCTTGTCGTGCGGCCAACATGAACAGGGGACGCCGCCTGACCCTGTTGTTTCCGGTTGCGTTTCTGGGCGGATGTGGATTTCGGTTGCGCGGTACTTCCGACTGGCCGCCGGAGCTGAGTCCTATCCATGTCAGCGGGCTGGATCAGCGCGAACCCCTGTATCTGATGCTCGCGCAGACTCTGCGCGCGGGCGGCATCGAGGTAGTGGCTTCCCCGTCTCCGGATGTGGCCGAACTGATCGTGCTGACACTACGGCAACAACGCCGGGTGTTGTCGGTCACCGCCGCGGCACGGCTGAGTGAATACGAGGTGACACGGGTGCTTGAAGCGGAACTTCGGGTGCCAGGTATGCCCGAACGCCGGCCGTTGGGGAGGTTGGAATCGAGCCGGGTCTACCTGTTCGATGCCGCATCCCTGCTCAGCCGCACCGACCGCGAGGAGGAACTTGCGCGGGCGATCGACCGCGATCTGATCACGCTGCTCCAACTGCGCGTCCGGGCCGTGATGGACGGTACCAACGTTGACCAGGAAGACTGAGTGGGGCAGGGTTTGGCTCTTGATGCGCAACAGCTCGAAGCAGCGCTGGCTCGGGGCCTGCGGCCCATCTATGTCATTCTCGCCGAAGAGCCACTGCAGGCTCTGGAGTCCGCTGATGCGATTCGTGCAGCGGCCCGAGGCGCCGGCTTTTCTTCGCGCACCGTGCTCGACCTCTCCGCCAACGGTGACTGGTCGGCGTTCGAAGGCGCGATCCGGGATCGATCGCTGTTCGCGGAGCGTGGCCTGGTCGACCTTCGTCTTCCCTCGGGCAAACCGGGACGGGTCGGGGCCGAACACCTGAAACGGTACGCAAACCAGCCGGCGCCGGATCTGGTGCTTCTGCTGCACCTGCCTCGGCCGGATAAAGAACTGCGGCGTGCCGCGTGGTTCAAGGCGCTGGAAGAAAAATCGGTCGTCGTGCATGCGCGGCCGGTTCCGCCGGGGCGTCTGGGCAATTGGATTCGCGAGCGCCTGGCCCG
>PXAT01000130.1 GCA_003565775.1 Ectothiorhodospiraceae bacterium
CGTTCGCCGTTGGCGAACACACCCTACGAAAACTCCGGGGCCGTTTCAGGCCCCGCATCGCCGAGAGGGCTCGGCTCCTACAACGCCTGCGACGATCAGATGCACCTCCGCTCCCCCCGTAGGAGCGGCGCCCTCGCCGCGATTCGGCGCCCGAGGAAACCCCATCGCTGAGAGGGCTCAGCTCCTACGGCCGGGCGCGGGGCGCCAACTTCCCCGCGTAGGGTGTGTTCGCCAAGCGAACGCACGCGGCATGCGTCATGATCGTTGACACCGCGTGCGTTCGCTTGGCGAACACACCCTACGGAAGGCGGGACAAAAAAACGCCGCCCGAAGGCGGCGTTTGCATCCAGCCGGGCGCATCCGCGAACTCAGCGGATAGCCTTTTCCTTGACGTAGCTGCCCGGCGCATCCTCGATCGGCTTGAGCTTGCCGTCGCCCGGCTTGCGTGCATCCTGCTTGGCACCGGCGCGGCGGACCAGCCACTTGTTCCACTCCGGCCACCAGGAGCCTTCGGTGTAGTCGGCACCGTCCAGCCAGGAATCCGGATCCTTCGGATTACGCGTGTTGGTCCAGTAGCCGTACTTGTTCTTCACCGGCGGATTGATGACACCGGCGATGTGGCCGGAGCCGCCGAGGATGAACTTGGACTGGCCGCTCAGCAGGTGCACGCCGCGGTAGCAGGTCTTCCACGGGGCGATGTGGTCCTCGGCTGCCGAGATGAAGCAGTTCGGGATCTCCACCTTGCCCAGGTCGATCGGCGTGTCGTTGATCACCAGCGAGCCCGGATCCTTCAGCTTGTTCTCCTGATACATGTTGCGCAGGTAGAAGCTGTGCATCTTCGACGGCATGTTGGTGCAGTCCTGGTTCCAGTACAGCAGATCGAACGGGAACGGATCGTCACCCTTCAGGTAGTTGTTGATGAAGAACGACCAGACCAGATCGTTGGCGCGCAGCGAACTCATGGTCGCGGCCATCGAGGTGCCTTCGAGGAAGCCCTTCTCGTCCATGCGGCGTTCCAGCGTGGCGAGCTGCTCCTCGTCGATGAACAGCTCCAGTTCGCCGGGGCTGGTGAAATCGAGCATCGCGGTGAAGAACGTGATGCTCTTGACCCGGTCGTCGCCCTTGGCCGCCATGTAGGCCAGCGTCGTGCCCATCAGGGTGCCGCCCAGGCAGTAGCCGACCGCATTCACCTCGCTCTGGCCGGTGGCCTTCTCGATGGCATCCAGCGCCGCCAGCGGACCTTCGGCCATGTAATCCTCGAAGCCCTTGTCCGCGTATTCCTTGGTCGGGTTCTTCCAGGAAATGGTGAACACCGTGTGGCCCTGCTCGACCATGTACTTGATCAGCGAGTTTTTCGGCTGCAGGTCGAGGATGTAGTACTTGTTGATCCACGGCGGGATGAACAGCAGCGGCCGCTTGTACACCTGCTCGGTGACCGGCTCGTACTGGATCAGTTGGATCAGGTCGTTCTGATAGACCACCTTGCCCGGGCTCATTGCCAGGTTCTTGCCGACCTCGAACGCCTCGGTGTCGGTCATCCGGATATTGAGCTTGCCGTCCGCATCCGACAGATCGTTGAGCAGGTTCTTCAGACCCTTGAGCAGATTGTGGCCCTTGGACTCGAGGGTCTTCTCCAGCACCGCCGGGTTGGTCGCGACGAAGTTGGTCGGCGACAGGGCATCGACAAACTGCCGGGTGTGGAATGAGATCTTGCGCGCGGTCTTGTCATCCAGGCCTTCCACGTCGTTCACCGTGGTGTGGATGTAGTCCGCCGCCAGCAGATAGCTCTGCTTGATGAAGTCGAAAAGCGGGTTCTCTTCCCAGGCTTCGTGCTTGAAGCGCTTGTCGCCGGCTTCCGGGCTGATCATCGGGTCCTGCTGATGGCCCCAGAAGCGCAGGGCGGCATTGTTGACCAGTTGCAGGTAGTCCTGCCAGAACGCCATCTGCGCCTGCGCAAGCTGCATGGGGTTCGCCATCAGGCGCGTGTTGAGCTGCTGAAACAGACCGCCCATGTGCATGGCGTCATCCATGTCGATGACACCGCCCTGCTGCTGCCGCTCGAGGAAGGATTGCACCAGTTCCTGGCTGCGGCCGCTAATATCGACCAGGGTACGCGACAGCTCGGCGGCGCTATTTTCATCGTACGGTTCGGGAGTATCTGACATGGGTTCCATTCCTCACTGCGTGGCCTCTCGACGAGGCGAAATCTTAAGGAAACACTAGTTTATCTGCGCGTGCGCACGCGACCGATTCCGGTCATCTGATGCCGCAGTCGTGCAAATAAACCGGTACTTCTCTTGCAAGCCGCACATCATACTGCACAGCAACAAAACGACACAAGCCGAACCGGAAGACACAAGACACTGAATGAAAAGATTTTTTTCAAGCGAAGCGGGTAAGAGCCTGCTCGGCGTCCGCGATTCTGCTGCATTGCAGCAATTCTCGGCCGCGGCGCTGGCCGAAAAACTCGGCGTCCCGCTGCTACCGGCGCAGACGTGTCCCGATGGTCTGTTTCTGGACTGCACCGATCGCGGACTGGCCCTTTGCGACGGCCGCCCGGGTGCCCCCGGCGCCGTGCTTGCGGACTTTCTCGACCCCGCCCTGCTGCGCCGTCTGCAAAGGGTCGGCGCGCGTTCGGAGCTTCTGGTGCGTGCGGTGGGGGCACGCCAGGGACACCGACCACGCGTGGTCGACGCCACGGCCGGCCTGGGCGGCGACGGCCTGATCCTGGCACATGCCGGCTGCACGGTAACCCTGCTGGAACGCTCCCCGGTGGTGGTTGCACTGCTGGACGATGCGATCCGGCGCGTCCGTGCAGCCCGCCCCGATAATCCGGCCGCCGGCATGACCCTGATCGAGACCGACGCCGTCGACTGGCTGCAGCGGCACGCGGCATCCGGCGAGGTTGAGGTGGTCTGCCTCGACCCGATGTACCCTGACCGTCGGGACAGCGCCGCGGTGCGCAAGGAAATGCAGCTGTTCAAGCAATTGCTGGGCAACGAACAGGATCAGACCGGTGAGTTGCTGCAGGCCGCGCTGGCCTGCGCCAGCCGCCGCGTGGTGGTCAAGCGTCCGCGCAAGGCGCCGGCGCTGGACGGGCCGGAACCGAGCCACATCATTTCCGGCCGCAGCACACGCTTCGACGTCTACATGACTCGGGAGGAGCCGACACCATGAGTGATCACAAGACACCGGGCCGCGGTCTGCCGCCGGCCTTCCTGGCCGATTCCGCCAGCAACGGCGTGCCGACCATCGGGCCCGGCGGCATCGCCTGGCTGGAAGCCGACCCGCGCAACGGCGGCAAGGTCGGAGTCAAGGTGCTGGCCAATGATGATGGACCGCTGCAGGACCTGGTAGACCGGGACTGGAACGTGCGCAGCCGGGTCCACGAGTACGGCGGCGGTGCACTCTGGGCCGGCGTCGGCGACATCCACTGGTATCTGGTGGACGAACCAA
>PXAT01000004.1 GCA_003565775.1 Ectothiorhodospiraceae bacterium
ATAATAGCGAACTCTCCAAATGGGTCAACATAATTACTTGGATTCCCCCGCACATACGCAAACACATTGGGTCCATCCACCATGCCCAGCGGGTCCGGCGTGGTCCAGCGAGTCATGGTGGGGCTGTAGTGACGCCAGGGGGCGCGGTAGTGTTGTGTGGCGGCGTCAAATTCGTGTAGCGCGAATACCTGGGGCGCGGGGAGGTAGCCGCTCTGGCTATAGACGTTGCCGTAGGGTTCGTATTCATAGGCGCGGGCGCTGTTCGTGTTGGGGTAGCGCCAGTGACGCACACTGCCCAGATGGTCGTGATAAGCGTAGACCTGATAGGCCGTGGCCGTGCCCAAGGACTGTGCCAGCCGTTGTGCCACGGCCTGGCCGGGCTCATGGATATTGGTGGACGCGTTCTTGTGGTAGATGCCCGTGAGCCGGTTGCGCACATCATAGGCATACTCCGTACGCATATCGTTGGGATGGGTATATTGGGTGCGTTGTCCCAGCGCATTGTACTGGAAATTCCAGACACGACTACCCGGCGCGGTGAGCGACGCCAGTTGTCCGCGCGCGGTCCACGTATAATTCGTGACATGCCCGTTGTAATCGGTCATGGACGCAATCCGCCCGGCGGCGGCGTACGCATTGCGCGGCGTGTCTGCTTTCTGATACAGGTGTACATTGTACCATTTCATTCTCATAGATTATCACAAGTATAGGCGTATGTCAATACAAAAAGCAACGGACGGCGAAATGACAGTGACGTATGCCATGGAATTGCAGAATGAAAGCCGCAGGACAATGGCATCACCTGCACATTTTACCAGATTGTGTTGGGACACCATTGAATATCCTATATCACTAGTGTCCGGTTAATAAGTCAAATAAATTCAACTGGTTAGGGTCTTCTTCGCAGTCTGTATTGTATTCCTCTCGCGAAAAAGCCTGTAAAATGGGCGTTTTTTCGAATAAACTGACGCTCAAAATCTGTAGAATTGTGTAGAGGCTTTGTTCGAGCCCCAAGCGTTTTTTTACGATTGCAACAAGCACGTAAATACAGACCGCTATCCAGATTTGTGTTTTTACGGCGTTTTCCGATGTGCCGTAGAATGCTTTGATTCTCAGGTGTTGCTTTATCCACTTGAAGAACAACTCGACTTGCCAACGCGCCTTGTACAGTTGTGCTATAGTAAGCGCGGACAAAAGGAAATTGTTCGTAATGAAGACAAGACGTTTGCCCGTATCTGGATCTCGGTAAACGATGCGCCGCATTGTATCGGGATAATCTTTGTTGCTGTGAACACCCGTCAGTACAATGGTCTGGTCGCACAACATTCCGCTCTTGCGGTCTACAGGATGAGAGTACCGTCTCTTCCATTGAAAGTTCTTTTTGGCCCGCGTGATAAAAAAGGCCAAGCCCTGATGCATTGTGTAAAGGCGTTTGAAATCCACATAGCCTCTGTCCATCACATAAATGGA
This sequence comes from Ectothiorhodospiraceae bacterium, assembly GCA_003565775.1. GTDB lineage: Bacteria > Pseudomonadota > Gammaproteobacteria > Nitrococcales > Aquisalimonadaceae > Methylonatrum. The sequence goes on from PXAT01000004.1 coordinate 1,471, forward strand.
TCCGGCTTCGGCCATCATTATGTCCAAGACATTGACATCGTGAACTTTTCCATCGGAAATATGAATAAATTCGGGGATATTGCCCCTCAGGTTGAGCAAGGTATGTAGTTTGATTGCGCCTTTGGCCTTGCGAAATTTGGCCCACGGAAAAAGAGAAAGACATAGGTCGACAGTGCTTGCATCGAGGGCATAAACTGTGTTGTCCAGTTCGACGCCAAAGTCTTCGTTGGCGTACAGCTTTCGTGCTTGGGCAATGAGTACTTGCGCAAAATCCGCGTAGATGCGCCAATCCCGGTTTTCGTTGGCATCGGCCAGTGTACTTCGTGTCACGTTGCCACGAATTCCAACATGAAACAGTTTGGGCTTCAGAACCTCCAAACAGGTAACTATATCGCGCAGACTCGAGCGGTATGTTAGTTGGGCAAAGGCCATGCTGAGGAATTGATCGTAACATGAAAAGGACCGAACCCGATGATTGCCGTGATAGCGTTGAACACACTTGTCGTACTCGTACTTCGGCAGGAAATCCATCAACTGAGAAAACACCAAACGTCCTGAGTTCATCTGCGGCTCCTTTCCTTGTCGAAAAGGATAAAGTATGGCGCAAATGCCTCAGCAAGTTGAAATCGAAAAATTTATTCATGGCGTTTTGATACTGCAAATAAAGGCCGAAACGTTGGTCTTGAAAAATTTAACCGGACACTAGTGTTTAGTCAAGCATCAAATGTCGGATAAAGGCGTTTCAGTTTTACTCTTGCATCAGCAGCTGTAAATTGCCAGTTTATTGTCGCATCCATATTGTTTCGCTCATTCTGCCATGCGGATACTTCAGATTTCACCTTGGCAATATTGTCTATTCTTCTGTCCAGGCATTGTTTGGTGAGAACATTCAGTTCAATCTCTGCCATATTCAGCCAGCTACCGTGTTTGGGCGTATAAACGAACTCAAATCTATCCCAAAGCGCTTTGGCAATGTCCGGCGTGTACGTTTCGTAAAAAGAACCTGGGGTATGCGTGTTCAGGTTATCCATAACCAACACAATTTTCACAGCATCGACATAACGTTCGGCAATCTGTACAATAAAGTATGCCCAGTCCGTCTTTGCCTTGCGTTCAGTTATCGTAACCAAGCGGTTCCCGGCCAGTGGCTCCACCGCCATAAACACATTACAAACACCGCATCGCTCATATTCGTAATCATAACGTGCGGGACTTCCCGGTTTGGCGCGTATGGGAATCCGTGTTTCTCGGATAAGCTGCTTTGGCGATTCATCCATGCAAACAACAGGATACATCGCATCATAAGGACGCTTGTAAACTTCCAGAACCTTTTCCATTTGTGCGACAAATTCAGCGTTGCCTCCGGGCGGAATCACCCATTGAACCTTTTGCCAAGGCTTCAACTCGTTTTTTTTAGCACGCTACGTACAGTTTCATGTGAAATTTTCTCCACATATCCAAGCTCCACTATTTTGGTTGCCAGCAAGCGCAATGTCCAGCGGACATGTCCTTCAGGAGGCTCGGAGCAACTCAAAGCGACCAAGCGCGCTTCAGTATCACCATCCACTTTCTTGTGATACTGACGTGCGCCTTTTTGCTTGTTTAGGGCTACATCCAAGCCTTGCTCCACAAAACGCTTCTTAACTCGGTCAATTTTTTTCATGCTGACAGGTAATACGCTGATGATCTCTTGGTTCGTCTTTTTGCTGACTTGATATGAGCCTTCATCGCAGGCGAGCAAAATTAAAGCATTTAAAACTTTCTGGCTGCCATGACGTCCGGTTGTGGTAATTAATGTGAGTGAAGAGCGTTCCTCTTCACTCAACGTAACGCGATACTTAATGAGTGGCATAAGACTTCTCCTATGGTTAGCCTAAGGAGAAGTATACGCCTCTTATTACGACATTTCAAATTTGACTAGACACTAGGTGTCCAATCGACTGGCAAGATCCCAAAAGACACGACACTATAGTTTTTTTTGCATA
>PXAT01000156.1 GCA_003565775.1 Ectothiorhodospiraceae bacterium
ATCCTGCTCAAGAGTTATGAGAGTAATGAGAGAATGATAAACCTTGTTAATAACCTTTTGAATGCTGACCGTATAGAGTCTGGAAGATCAAGTATGAATTTCTCTCCCGTGCAGCTTAAGGATGTAATTGACAATGTGATGTATTATGAAAAACCTCAAGCGGAAAAGAAAGAAATAACACTTTCTTTTGATGTTAAAGATAAACTCCCAAAAGTACTTGCTGATGGTCAGAAGATACGCGAGGTATTTCAAAATCTTATCGATAATGCTATAAAATATACACCAGAGAAAGGCACCATAAACATCACGCTTGAATCGAAGGATAAGGATGTGCTGTGCAAAATATCTGATGATGGTATTGGAATCCCGAAAGATAAACATAATCAGATATTTAAAAAGTTCTTTAGGAGTGATAATGCGGTCAGAGTAAAAACAGAAGGTACAGGTTTGGGACTTTTTGTTGCAAAAGAGATCGTTGAGAAACATGAAGGAAAGATCTGGTTTGAGAGTGACGAAGGGAAAGGAACAACGTTTTTCATCTTGTTACCAGTCGATCTTAAGGAAAAGGATAAGTAATTGCTAATTTTACGTGTATGTCAAAGACTATATTGATAATTGAAGACGATTCAGCCCTTGCAGAAGTGTTAACAAATAAACTTCACTCGAGCGGGTATGATGTAAAGTGGGTTGATGATGGTGAGAAGGGTTTTAATAAAATATCTGAAATAAAACCAGACCTTATTCTCTTGGATATAATGCTTCCTTCGATGAACGGTTATCAGATACTGGAGAAAAAGAATGAGGACGGTGAGATAAAGGATATACCTGTGATTGTTGTATCTAATTCCGGGGAACCTGTTGAGATTGAGAGAATTTTAAAGTTAGGGGTAAAGGATTATCTTATAAAGGCACAGTTCGATCCGGATGAGGTTATGACTAAAGTGTCTTCATATTTGGAGTTGGATAACCTCTCAGATGCACTGAAAAGCACTCGAATTCTTTTGGTAGAGGACGATGATTTTCTAAGTGAACTTCTTTCAAAGAAACTTAAGGACAAAGGGAGTGATGTCACTCATGTGACAAACGGGGAGGCAGCATTTGAGCATCTTGAAAAAGAGGTTCCTGACCTTATTCTTTTGGATATTGTCCTTCCTCAGATGGATGGATACGCTATCTTGGAGGGTATACGAAAAGATGAGAGGTTTAAGAATGTTCCCGTGGTCTTTCTTTCGAATTTAGGTCAGAAAAGTGATATCGAGAAAGGGAAATCACTTGGGGCAAATAAGTTCTTGGTAAAATCAGCGCTTTCCCTTGACCAGATAATTGCGGGGGTTAAAAAGGTTCTGGACACATTGAGTGATAAGAAAAAATAGTACCAAATTTTTATACAGTGTTTATTACTTTCTTCTATGAACAATACATATAAGCAGAAAAATAGTGCTGACCAGGTAAAGATTCTATGGATAGAAGATGATGTATATATGGGGGGTCTCATTAAGACACGGCTTCAGAATGAGGGGTATGAGGTAGTATATGTAAAAACAGGAGAGGAGGCACTGCAAGAAATAAAAGACCCAATTCATCCTAATATCATTTTGGCTGATATTTTACTTCCAGGTGTTGATGGGTTTAGTGTTTTGGAAGCAGTTAAATCAGATAAGGAACTTAAACATATTCCTGTAGTTCTTTTCTCGAACCTTGATCAAGACAGTGACATAAAAAAGGGAATGAAACTTGGTGCTGAGGTATTTTTGACTAAATCAAGCACCTCTCCCGGTCAGGTGGTTGAAATGATAAACTCTATCCTTAATAAAGATAATCAGTAACGTAAAGGCACTAAAAAACTTTTTATACTAGTTTACACACCGGTATTGGCATATAATTAATAGTATGAGTAATATACAAGAAAATAAAATAGGTAATAATCAAGTACGAATTCTTTGGATAGAGGATGATACGTTTCTCGGTGAGCTTATCGCTGAACGTCTTCGTGGTGAAGGGTATGAAGTTACGTATGTGGTGAACGGAGAGGATGCACTTAAAGAGGCAAATGAACCTCCTCCTCCGGATATGATACTATCTGATATCATGCTTCCGGGCGTTGATGGTTTTGAAATACTTGAGTCAGTAAAGAAGGATGAGAGATTACGTAATGTACCAGTGATCCTCTTCTCTAATTTAAATCATGAAGATGATGTAAATAAGGGAATTGAGATGGGTGCAGCTAATTTTCTCATAAAAGCGAACGTGACACCTGATCAGGTGGTCGAACAGATCAAAATACTTCTTGCTGAAAAGCAATAGGTTTCTATATCCAGCAGGGAATGTAATCATTGTATTACTTGCAAATATTGCAAAAGAGACGTACATTGTCTCAGTAAAGCGCTTGTTTATACGTAGCTGTCTCCTGGTTAGATTTATGGGTAAGTGACTCTTGGTGTAGGAGCTTTTAGATAATGTAGATAAGAGATTTTCAATATATGGCAAAAAAAATAACATCAAATGATAGATCACTTCATGACGGTATCCATATAAAAGGAGCCCGGACACATAATTTAAAGAACGTTAATGTGTCATTACCGAGAAATAAGATGACTGTATTTACGGGGCTCTCTGGGTCTGGAAAATCTTCACTTGCCTTTGATACAGTGTTTGCTGAAGGACAGAGAAGGTATGTTGAATCTTTGTCTGCGTATGCAAGGCAGTTTCTTCGTCAGATGCAGAAACCTGACGTTGATGAGATAACGGGACTCTCGCCTGCAATATCAATTGACCAAAAATCTCGTTCAAACAATCCTCGGTCGACCGTTGCTACTATTACCGAGATATATGATTATTTGAGAGTATTGTTTGCCCGAATTGGAAGACCTCACTGTTTGGAGTGTGGGCATGAGATTGAGAGGCTCTCTGTTGATGAGATTAAAGGTTTGGTTTTGAAAAAAGTGGAGAAAATCGGTAAAGGGAAGGGTTCAGAGATAGCCTCGGTCCATGTATCTTCTCCTGTAGTGAGAGGTCGTAAAGGTGAATACTATCAGCTCCTCTATGATTTATTAGGAAAAGGATATCATGAAGTGGTGGTCGACGGAGAGAGGAAAAGTCTTCGTGAGAGGATTGTTTTGAATAAAAAAAAGCGCCACAGCATTGATGTGACAGTTGATGAGATCGAGTATAAAGAATTTATTGAAGATAAAAAAGGTGCAGAGGAAAGATTGGGTGAGGATCTCGAGCGTGCTCTTGAAGAGTCTGATGGGCTTGTCAGGATAGTTCTTCAAGGGAAGGACGGTGACGTTCTCACTGACATGCTTCTGTCATCAAATTACTCCTGTCCTCGAGACGGATATTCTTATCCGGAGATAGAACCACGACTGTTCTCTTTTAACTCACCGTACGGTGCCTGTCCTGATTGTAATGGATTGGGGACTCGCTATATGTTTGGGCGAGAGG
>PXAT01000167.1 GCA_003565775.1 Ectothiorhodospiraceae bacterium
AAGTAGTCGGGCAGCGACGGCGGTGCAGAGCAGCTTGCGATTCGGCAACTCTCTTCGACCGAGAGAGGCAGCTCGCAGCTCCGGGCCCGATCGCGCACGAGGTGTCCGTGGGTCTTCATGAAGCACTGCCGCCGGGGTGCGCCCAAGGTGGAACTCATACGACTCCAAATGGCATCGAGCGATTAGTCCAGCACATTTCCGAACGACAGCGGCGTGAAGTCGCACGGGCAGACCTCGCCGGAGGGGTCGATGAACAGGTGGAGAGTTCCGGCGGTACAACCGAATAACTCCGGGCTTTCGATTTCGCTGAAAGCGCAGGCCTTGGGGCCGCGCCCGCGCCGGTTGATCTGCCGGTGGAAGCGGCGCAACTCAGCGACGTGCTCCGGTTCGAGCAACTGGGCATGGCCGTCGAACAGCAGCCGGCCGCAGGCCATCGGTTCAATCAGCCGCAGTTCATGGACTTGCAGGCGGCGCGCCAACTCGTAAAGGCGCCGGTATTCGCCCGTGACGACCGCCTCGCGGTCGGCAACCGCGTTGATGAAGGTGTAGAAGCCCGTCCGCCGGGACATTTCCAGGGCCGCGATCGCCGCATCGAAGGCCTGCGGATGGCGGCGGACCCGGTTGACGGATTGCCGATCGCACCGGTCCAGGCTGATCCCCATGGCCCAGAGGCCGGCTTCCTGCAACGCGCAGGCCTTGGTCTCGGTCAGCCCGACGCCGGAGGTGAACAGCTCGACTTCCGCTCCACCGTCGTGGGCGGCGCGAACCAACTCGGGCAGGTCGTCGCGCGTCAGCGGCTCGCCACCGGTAAAAGCGATCAAACAGGTCTGAAGGTCGTGCAGTTGGGCGATGACGCTGAGCCATTCCTCCCGGCTCAGGTCGGGGCCGCAGCGCCGCCCGCGCATGCTGCAGTACGTGCAGTCGGACGGGCATTGCGACGTCAGCGCCACGAACGCCGAGATCGGCGTCATCCGCCTATCCGGCACGAAGTTCTGGAACGTGCGTTCGTAAGCCCGACCCGGGAACGGCGGCAGAAACGAATTGACCACCCATTGTCCGCGGTGACGAATCAAACGCTCGCGGCGGAGCCAACGGTACACGAAAATCAACATCCGCGCTTTTGCAACCAGCCTGGCGCTCCATGGGTCCTTCCGTGAGCCCGATTCGAGTGTCAAAGCGTCATAACGCGACGCCGCAGCGGCCGCAATGGCGGGAGCCATAACGCGGAGGTTGGTGAGTGCGCGAAGCAGATCAAGTCCTTGCAGCACTGAGGCGCCCCCTTTCATTGGCGGACTAGGAAACCCACCAGGGCACCTGCGCGTAGTCGCCATAGACCAGAAGGTCGAACACCACGTGGAATACGACGGGGCCCGCGATGGTGCCCTGGTAACATCGAAAGAACCCAAGCAGACTCCCGAAGCTGAACGTCAGGGCCGCCATGAGAAGTAGAGCATGGACGGGCCGCATCGCAACATCAGCGGGAGGGAACGAGAACAGGGCCGTCTTGTAAGCGGCATGCGAGGCCGCGGTGATTGCGACCGCATATTTCCAGCTTATCGACTCCATAAGAGTACCCTGCATCCATCCTCTCCAAACGAACTCCTCGGTCGCCCCGATCACCATCGCGGCGGGTGCGAACCAATGAAGGGAACGCGGCACCAAGGTGGTTTGCAGTAATTCACGATAGCCGACAGCAGCCGCAACGCCGAGGACAGCCACCGCGGCGATCTGAACTCTTTGGCGTGATGTGCGGGGCTCGCCGAACATGGTCCGCCTCAGGTCGTTCGTCGTCGTCAGGCCGAGCATTAGCATGACGTTGGCAGAGCCAAGCGCGATCAGGCGTACCGGGAACCACGCCTCGCGGTGCGCAGTCAAGGCGAAAATCACCATGCCGGCGCTGAACGCCAGGGCATACCAATGAGTCTTACAGAACGTCATGCCGTAGCTCCCCTTCGCTCAGAGTTGCTGAGCGTACGTTGACTCGGTGATGAAGGGCCGCTGCGTACTCGCTGCAAAATACCTCGACAAATGCAGGCGACGGCCGCAGCGGCAAGCACTGTCGGAACAAGCCACCAAGAGCCTAAGCAAATGCCGCCGTACATGCCGCGGTACTCAACAAGGGTCACATCAGCGCGATCGCTCCGGAAGCGCTGGATGTTGGACATCTTTCGAATACTGTCCAGATCAGGACCGCTCTGCCCTAGAATACTGTCGCCACTTCTAAGTGCCAGCACGTCGAGCCGTGGCGCAGTCACCAACGGACCAAGTTCATGTCGTGGATGAATATTGAGTACACCAAGTGTTTGCAGGTATGGTAGCCGCTCACCAGATGGCAGGTCGACGTTCACGGGGAATGCCGCCACCAGATGCTGCAAACGCGGCATCGAGTGGAGCAATGACGGCTCGATGGGTTCATGATCCAGAACGCACAAGAACTGAAGATCATGGAGCGATGCCAGTACATCCATGCCACGAAACTGCGTACAGTCGGACAACAATGTCAGTGATCGCAATTGTACCAAACCGTCTAGCGGCGATAGGTCGACTGTGTGTTCTTTCCCCTTCACCGCTATTAGGAGGTGTCGCAATCGATTGAACCCCGAAAGATCAGGAAGTGTATTGCCGGATTCCACGTTCAAGTACAAAGTTTGGAGATTGGGTACGTCGTTTTCGAGAAGCCTGAGCGTCTGACATGAGACGACCAAACGCCTCGGTTTGACGTCCCGCAAGGCATGTGCAGCTTGTTTGGAAATCGATCCGAATACGACAACAGCTATACCTGTGTTTTTCAGCCCCTGCAGCCGCGAGAGTAATTGGGGGTCGTCATGCGAGAGCACCACGCCGCGCCAGTCCGCCCTTCGAACGGCAGAGCCTTCGAGCCTTCGCAGTGCCCTTTCTGCTTCTCTTGCCGTCTGCCGCTGCTGATCGGTAGGATCGTCCACACGTGCGGCATCTATAGCGTCTTGGGCTGTTACGTAATTGACGAAACACACGCGATCATCTTGATATAAAACGGGCCCATCTGATCGGAATCGCAGCGTTTGGCGGTCATCGCTCGCTTCCAAGGGCAGGAATGCTAGGTTCTCACCAAACAACACTGCAACTAATGCTCCGGGCAAACATTCCAACGTGAGACGTGATAACTTAGCCTCTGGGTCGGAGTCTTTTCCGGAGGAGTTCACAATATCGACCCCCAAAGTCAAGGCAGCAAAAGTCATAACGCCGGTGTCACATTCCAGCGTTACCGTAATCAGCGGTTCCGGCGGGCGGATGGGGGCGTAGAGGGTTTGCTGGCGGACGTCGGGAAAGCGGTCGAGCAGGGCGCGGCGGGTCTGGCCGGCGTAGGTGATGACCGCCTCGTACTGACCCTCGCCGGCGGTGGCGT
>PXAT01000008.1 GCA_003565775.1 Ectothiorhodospiraceae bacterium
CGGAGCCCGAACCGGAGCCGGAGCCCGAACCCGAACCGGAGCCGGAGCCGGAGCCGGAACCGGAGCCCGAACCCGAGCCGGAGCCAGAACCCGAGCCGGAACCCGAACCCGAACCCGAACCGGAGCCCGAGCCGGACGTCGTCGAGACATTCGAACCGGAGCCCGAGCCCGAACCGGAACCGGAGCCGGAACCCGAGCCGACCCCGGCCCCGACACCGGCACCCGAGCCCGAACCGACACCGGAGCCGACGCCCGAACCGCCGGAGGAACAGCTGGGGCTCCCGGATGCGCCCGAGGCCGAGCCGGAGGACACGCCAAGCGACGTCGACCAGATGCAGGGCGACCCGGAAGTCGAGGCCGGCTACGGCGACGAATTGCGCGCCTACCTGGACCGCGCCAAGGACTATCCGCGCCAGGCAAGACAGCGGCGCCAGCAGGGTACGGTCACGGTGCGTTTTACCGTAGACCGGCAGGGTGAGGTCAGCGGTGTCCGGATCATCGAGTCGTCCGGCCACCGCCTGCTCGACAGCGAAGTCGAAGACTTGCTGCGCCGCGCAGCACCGTTACCGGGCATCCCTGACGATCTGCCCCAGGACCGGATGGAAATCACCCTGCCGGTTCAGTTTTCGTTGAGATAGGGAAAGCGCCCGGTTGTAAGCGCCCGGCGCCCGGCTAGCAGCGCCCAGCTGTGTCGGTGCCGGTTTTTTTCTGGCGCGGGGCGCCGGGCGCTTTCCCTCACCGCAATAACAAGAACAAAGCCCCGCTTCCGCGCTGAATGTGCAGCAACAATTCCCGCGACCCTTCGGCCTGCTGGCGCAGGTCGCTGAGGCTGGACACGGGCTGACGGTTTACCGAAAGGATGATGTCGTCCCGACGCAGGCCGGCGCGCTGGGCGGGGCTGCCGTCGGTGATTTCGGCGACGCCGACCCGCTGCTCCGTGGAGCGGGGACCGCTGACCTCGAGCATGCCGAAGCGGGCACCCTCCAGGCGTGGCGACAGCGTGCTGCCGTCCAATGTCGCCTGCGTGATCGCGCCGATTTCGGCGACCACGGTGACCGACTCGCCGTCGCGATGCAGCCGCAGCTCGGCCTCGTCACCGCTGCGCAGCAGACCGATGGCGTTGCGTAGCTCCGAGGCGTTCTGGATGCTGCGGCCGTTGACCTCGCGGATCACATCGCCGGTGCGGACGCCGGCCTGTTCCGCTGGCGACCCGGGCAACACCTGGGTCACGACCACGCCGCGTTCCCGGTCCAGACCGAAGGCCTGCGCCAGTTGCGGGGGGAGGTCCTGGATGCTGACGCCGAGCTGGCCGCGGCTCACCTCACCATGATCGACCAGTTGCTGCATGATCGAGATCGCCATGTTCACCGGAATCGCGAAACCGATGCCGATATTGCCGCCAGCCGGCGCCAGGATGGCGGTATTGATGCCGACCAGTTCGCCGCGCAGGTTGACCAGTGCGCCGCCGGAGTTGCCGGGATTGATCGAGGCATCCGTCTGGATGTAGTCCTGATAACTGCTGAGGTTGAGCCCCGATCGACCGAGGGCACTGACGATGCCCGAGGTCACGGTCTGGCCGAGGCCGAAGGGATTGCCGATGGCGACCACGAAGTCGCCGACCCGCAGACTGTCCGAATCGGCCATCGGGATCGCCTGCAGCGCATTGCCTTCCACCCGGATCACGGCGACATCGGTATCCGGATCGCTGCCGACCACGCTGGCGGACAGCTCGCGGCCGTCGGCCAGGGTCACGCGAATCTCGTCGGCGCGGGCGATGACGTGATGATTGGTCAGGATGTGCCCGCGCTCGGCATCGATGATGACGCCGGAGCCCAGGCTCTGGGTGGCGCGTTCGCGGGGCCGGTCGGGCAGGTCGAAGAAGCGCTGGAAGAAAGGATCCTGAAACAGCGGGTTTTCGCGGAGCTGGACACGGCCGGTGGTGGCGATATTGACGACGGCCGGGGTGGTGCGTTCGAGCATCGGAGCAAGGGACGGCAGAGGCTCGCCGTCGACGGCATCCGGCAGCTGTGCGGGCGCTGCCAGTGGCACGGTCAGGGCAAGAATGGCAAGCCAGGCGGACAGTCGGTTCATGGCATGTCTCTCCTATGGTGGATCACTCAACATTGCTTCACGCGGCCGCGCTGCGGATCCGGCTGTGCCGGGCGCAGACGCGGGACTCCATTAGAGCGTGAGCGTTTCCCGCGGGTTCAGGGGCAGTTCCTCACGCATGCGCTCGTAGAAGGCGCGCGCCTCGTCGGTCTCGGCCCGCGGCGTCACCAGTTTCAGCGTGACCACCTGCGACCCCGGCGGCTTGCCGGGCAGGCCGCGACCCTTGAGCCGCAATTTTTGCCCGCTCTGAGCGCCGGCCGGAATACGCATATCGACCCAGCCGCCGAGGGTGGGCACCTTCAGTTGCGCACCGAGTGCCGCTTCCCAGGGTGTGATCGGCAGATCCAGATGCACGTCGCGTCCGTCGACATGCAGGTGCGGATGCGGGGCGATGGAGACCGTCAGCAGCAGATCGCCACTGCCGCCCGGGCCAGGCTGGCCCTGACCGGCCAGGCGGATGGTCTGGCCGTCGGTCACCCCGGCCGGGATCTTCACCCGCAGCTTGCGGGTCGCACCCTGGCCATCGGAAAGATTCAGGGTCCGGCTGACGCCTTCGTACGCCTCGCGCAGGCTGACTGTAATCGCGGCGCGATGATCGCCGCCCCGCGGTGGCGCACGACGACTTCGGCCGTGGAAGCCGCCACCGCGTTCAAACGGGCTGCCGCCACCACCGAACAGGCTGTCGAAGAAGTCGCTGAAGTCAGCGGCGCCGTCGAAACCGCCGCCGTCGAAACCTCCCCCGGCGGCATGTCGCCGTTGCTGCTGCCAGCCCGGTGGCGGCCGGAAGTCCTGGCCCTGGCGCCAGTTGGCGCCAAGCTGATCATAGGCGCTGCGCTTTTCCGGGTCGGACAGCACCTCGTAAGCCTCGCCGATTTCCTTGAAACGGGCTTCCGCATCGGCTTCCTTGCTGACGTCCGGGTGGTACTTGCGCGCCAGTCGCCGATAGGACCGCTTGATCGCGTCCTTGTCGGCGTCCCGGTCCACACCGAGGATCTTGTAATAGTCCTTGTATTCCATCCACGCTCCTGTCGGGAAACCTGTGTGCTGAACGGGTGGCCCGGCCGATATCCCGGCCGGTCACCCTCAGGCGACTCATTTGGCTAGGGAAGCTCTGATCTATTCGCACGACTGCGTTGGAGTCCGCATTTTCTCCGAGGCAAGGCGCGCTGCGCAGCGCCGCAGTCATTCTGCGGTCAAGCAGCGCAACGCAGCAATCGGGCA
>PXAT01000172.1 GCA_003565775.1 Ectothiorhodospiraceae bacterium
GCTAATGCGAGAACGGATTCAGTACCGTTACGCCGGTGTCGCTGAAGTCCTGCTCGTTGCGAGTAACGAGGGTCAGACCATGGATTAGCGCGGTCGCCGCAATCTGCTTGTCCAGAGCGTTCTCGGGATGCGTTACGTGCAATCGCCCCCACACCTGAGCGACGTCTTCATCGATGTTCAGAATGCCTTCGCCGTAGTCGCCAAGGACGTTCGTTAGCCAGGTCTCCAGCGCCGCCGCCTGCGCGGCATCGCCACGATGCCCGATCAGATCGACGCCGCGTCGAAGCTCACCTGCGGTCACAACGGACAGGAACACATCCTGCTCCTTCCGAGCTGCTTGCTGGAAAAAACGCAGCACGCCGGCATTGGCGCGCTCACCCTTCCGTACTTCGCTGATGACGTTGCAATCAACAAGGCGCCCAGTGGTTTCCCTCCGGTGTTTCTGGCGCATGGCGCGGGGCGCATAAGACTTTCGTCTTCGTACGAATTGGTGTCCTGCTATCACGCTCTAAACATGCAATATTTTGTCTTGCGAGCTTCAAGACGATAACGACGAGGGTTCCTCCGCAAGGAGCGTGACCGGTGGCAAGGATGCCGCCGGTTTTTTTTGTTCTCAGCGCCCGGCGCTCGGCTATCCGCGCCCAGCCGTTTCGGCGATGGACTTCGGAGCCTGAGGACCCGAGTGCCTGGCGCTCTGGGAGTCGCGGCGGAGGCGTCGCCGCTACGGGTCAAGCCAGTCCCGTGTTGGGTTGTCTTCGATGCCTTGTCAGGCGGCTGAGTCTCTCTCCACATTCCAGCCGGGAAATACCAGGACAGCGGGATGGCAGCGGAGGGCGCGAGCCAGCACTTTTGCTCGATCGACGCCGAGCCGTACGCGGTCATTTTCAATCGCCGAAATCGAGGACTGCGGAATACCGGTCGCGACGGCAAGATCGTTCTGACTCATGTCCTGCAGCTCGCGCAAAATGCGAAGCGATTCCCCGACCGAGACATCAATCCGCTTTTCTGCTCTCTGGTAGTCCTTCATGTCATGTTCTCCGGTAATCATGGGGCGTTAGTTTCTCGACCCTTACCAGTACCTGATCGCTTTGAACCTGGTAGATGACGCGATACTGGATATTGAGCCGCGAGGATCGAAACCCCTTCCACTTTCCGGAAAGCGGTTCGTCATTGAAGCCGCGAATCTGTCGTAGACCCTGCGGACCCGAGATAGCGACGATATCCTTCCACTTCTCGTATCGCTTCTGAACTTCGATGGGCGCCGCAAGCAGACCTTTTGTGACACGCCTATGCTCGTAAATCTGCCACATATTAAAAATAATATATACGATTTATGGTATTGGCAAGAGTCAGTTCGAGCACGTGACAGACCCTCGCCAGGCAACGCGAGGCGACACGAAAGCTTAAATAGTTCTCGTAGGGTAGGGTCAAGCGCAGCGGACCCACGTGGGAGGTTGGATAAGCGCCCCGCGCCCTTCTATCAGCGCCCAGCGGTGCGGATGGCGGTTTTCCGGGCGCCGACAGCCGGGCGCCGGGCGCTTTCGCCTTTCTTCGCGACCTTCGCGGTGAATGTGTCTTTTACCGCGTGCGTTCGCCGCCGGCGAACAACACCCTACGCGGGCGGGCGCCGGGTCTTTGGGGCGCCGGGCGCCTTTAAAGCTCCAGAAGATGCCGATAAAACCGCAATTCCTGCGCGTAGGAATCCTCCAGGTTTTCGCCCTTGCGGAAGCCGTGTTTTTCGCCGGGGTAGACCACCAGTTCGGATTGGCCGCCGCGGGCCTGGATGGCTTCGTGGATGGCGCGGGCCTGGCTCAGGGGGACGACCGGGTCGTCTTCGCCCTGGAGCAGGAGGACGGCGCCGCGGATGTGGTCGGCCTGCTGGACCGGGGAGCGTTTCCGGTAGATGTCTTCGCTTTCCGGCAGCGGGCCGAGCAGGAAGTCCAGGTAGCCGGCTTCGAAGCGGTGGGTGGATTCGGCGAGCAGCAGCAGATCGGTGACACCGTAGCGGCTGGTACCGCCGGCGAACAGGCCGTGGCGCAGGGCGTTGAGGACGGTGAGGCCCCCGGCGCTGCTGCCGCTGATGACCATGCGGTTGGGGTCGACGCGGCCGCTTTCGGCGAGGTGCCGGGCGAGATGCACGCTGTCGTCGCTGTCGATCTGCCCCCAGGCGCCGCGCAGGCGTTCGCGGTAGGCGCGCCCGTGACCGCTGCTGCCGCTGTAGTTGACGTCGAGAACGGCAAAGCCGTGACTGAGCCAGAACTGGGTGTCGGGGGAATAGACCGGGCTTTTCATGGCGGTGGGGCCGCCGTGGGCGCGGACCAGTAGCGGCGGTGGCGTCTTGCCGGCGTCCTCGGGCCGATAAAGGAAGCCGTAGACCGGGCCGGCGGCGGTCTGCGCCGAGACCAGCTCGGCCTCGCCGTAGACATGCATCTGCTGCGGTGTCCTGTCCTGCGAGGACAGCTGTTCCACAGCGCCGGATTGCAGATCGCGGCGGAAGATCTCGCGGCCGCTGGTTGCGCTGCCGGCCAGATAGACGGCCGTCCAGCCGTCGACCCGCAGGCCCTCGATGTCATTGGCGTCGCCGCTCAGCCGTTCCCTGCGGCCGTCGGTGAACAGCCGCACCAGCGAACACCGCGCCTGGGCGACGCGGATCACGAGCAGGCTGCCGTCCGGCAGTTGCTGGTAATGGCCGCCGCCCAGTTGCCAGGGCGGCCGGGCGTGGTCGTCGTCCGAGTGGCACAGCGGCTCCAACGCATCATTGCGCACGCGACAGGGCAGCCAGGCACCGCTGCGATCGCTCAGCGCCATCAGCTCGCCGTCGGCGGTCCAGCGCGGTTCGAGGATGGAGTGACCGTCGTCATCGATGGTGCGCAGTTCGCCACTGGCCAGATTCATGATGCGCAGGCGGGTTGCCTCCCACGGCATGGTGCCGTGGTCCCAGATGATCCAGGCGGCATGTTGCCCGTCCGGGCTCAGTCGCGGTGCGGCGCAGAAGTCGGCTTCGCTTTCCAGTACCCGAATCGCCCCGGGGTTCTGCGGATCCAGCAGGATCACCTCGGTGCGATCCGCCTTTTTCTCCTCGTACAGCAGCACCAGTTGCCGGCCGTCAGCGCTGACATCGCCATCACCGAGGGCGATGCCGTCGCGACCGGGAATCAGGCACACCGGCTCGTCTCCGTTGCGAGCGATGGCCCAGAGTGACTGGCTTGGTTCGTCCACCAGATACCAGTGGATGTCGCCGACGCCGGCCCAGAGTGCACCGCCGCCGTACTCGTGGACCCGGCTGCGCACGTTCCAGTCCCGGTCTACCAGGTCCTGCAGCGGTCC
>PXAT01000034.1 GCA_003565775.1 Ectothiorhodospiraceae bacterium
ACCGGCTGGGACCCTCAGGTGCGTGATGCCGAGGCGGTTCCCTGGCGTCAGTCGATTGCCATGACCATCGTGCCGGCAGGCCTCGGTCTGCTCGGCATGCTGATTCTGCTGGATGTTCCGCCGATGACCACGGCCTGGTTGCTGCCGGTCTGTCTCGGGCTCAGCCTGTCACCCTGGCTGGTGCGCTGGACCAGCCGCAGCGATCTTGGTTGCCTCAGTCAGCGCCTCGGTCTGTTCCAGTCCCCTCGTCCCGAGCCGGGCAACACTGTGCTCGGCGAACTGGAAAGACTCGAGGCCAGGGATCTTGGGCCCGCGTTCCGGTCTGCAGCGTGAACCGGGGCATGCCGTCCCGGCGGAACCCCGGCGCCGGACGAAAACCGCTCGGGGCCTCCTCAGGGCAGCAGGCTCATGCGACGCATGACGCCATCACGCCGGATGCGCCAGTGATAGACGGCGCCGGCCACATGCAGTGCGACCAGACCCAGGATCGACCAGGCCGTCACCGCATGCCAGAAGAACAGCTGCTCCGAGAGGTCCGGATTGCGCGACAGGATCGGCGGCAGTTCCCAGTGAAAGAAGTTGATAGGAAAACCGCCGCTGGCGGTCGCGCTCCAGCCGAGCATCGGCATCACGATCAGCAGCGCATACAGCAAGGCATGCACGAGGCGGCTCAGGCGCCGTTGCAGAGCCGGTAGCGGCACGGCGTAGGGCGGCTTGCCGAACACCAGGCGTAGCATCACGCGCAGCGTGATGAATCCCAGCAACAGCACACCGATGGTCTTGTGACTGATGTAGAGCAGATCGGTGGGGCCCGAGCCGAAGGCGGCCTCGGCACCCTCGAAGCCGAGCACGCCCAGCGGCGTGCCAATGGCTATTGCCAGCAGCACCAGCACGGCCATCAACCAGTGCACGAGTCGCTGGGACAGGTGGTAGCGGGGGACGTTGACGGTTTCCTGTGTCGGCATGCTTGCGGCTCCTCTGACAGGTCGGCGCGGCGATCCGGTGGTTTGTTACCTGCTGCCCGTATGCTGTCGACCAGCGTTAGTCTGAATGAACGGATTCGAATCCATGCAACCATCGCTTCGACAGACAATCGGCCTGATTCGCTCCCTGGTCATCTATTGCCGTCCCGGGCGCCAGGCTTCCCTGCGCCGGCTTTACCGCCCGTTCGTCCGGGCGGGACAGCCCGTGTTCGATATCGGCGCCCACCTGGGCGACCGCACGCGCGCCTTTGCCGCCCTCGGCGCCAGCGTTGTGGCCCTGGAGCCCCAGGCGCAGTTGTTTCCCTGGCTTCGCCGGCTATGCCGGGGAAACCCGCGGATCACGCTGCTGCCGATGGCGGCCGGCGCCAGGGAAGGCGAGGCGCAGATCGCGGTCAGCAGCGATAATCCCAGTGTCTCCAGTATGGCCTCCGATTGGCGGCGCGATGTGCCGGCGCATCAGGCAGGCTTTCGCGGGGTGCGCTGGGACACCGCGCAGACGGTCAGCGTCTGCACGCTGGATGCGTTGATCCGGCGTTACGGTCAGCCGACATTCTGCAAGATCGATGTCGAGGGTTACGAGGCCGAGGTGCTGGCCGGTCTGAGCCGGCCTATCGACGCCCTGTCACTGGAGTTCATCGGTGGCATGCCGGCACCGACTCTGCGCTGTCTCGATGCTCTCGAGGCCCTCGCACCGTATCGGTACAACGTCATCGCCGGTGAGGGGCGGCAGTTCCTGTTTCCCGACTGGCAGTCGGCGCCGGCGATCCGCCGCTGGTTGAGCGAGGACAGTGGCGCCGTGCCCTCGGGCGATCTCTATGCCCGCCGCGCGGAACCCGGCTGAAGGGTTCCGGCGCGTGATCCGTTTGCCATGGGCCTACTGCCGCCGCGCCTCCACTTCCAGGATCAGTTCCACCTCGTCGCCGACCAGACCGTCGTCGACGCCGTAGTCCATGCCCCAGTCGCTGCGACGCAGGGTGCCGCGCAGCGAGGCGCCGAGCACATAGGGTCTGGCCCGGAACAGGCCCGGCGAAAACGGGTATTCGTCAATGCGGTTGATGGTCACGTCGAGGGTGACAGGGTTGCGCCGACCCAGCAGTTCCAGGTCACCGGTGAGTCGGCCCTGCTGCTCGCCGGTAGGCTCGAAGTCGGTGGCCGTGAAGACCATGAACGGATGCGTCCCGGTGTCGAAAAAGTCCGGATCGCGCAGGTGCTCGTCGCGCTTGTCGTGATTTGTGAACACGCTGTCGGTGGGGATCGTGACCCGACCGCTCTCCAGATGCATGGTGTCCGGGTCGTACTCGAAGGACCCCTCGATCTCGAGGAACATGCCGAGCTGCCGGGCGAAGCCGATATGGTCCACCATGAAGCCGATGCTGGCGTGGGAGTCATCGATCACCCAGCGTTCGGTATCCGCCTTCGCCACGGATCCGTCGCCGAGCAGGAGGGCGGTCAGCATGGCAGCCGCCAGGGTGAGTCGGGGGTGCAACATCATGATTTCCTCCCGGTGCCAGTGCGCAGCAACCAGCGGGTGTCAACCGCGAACGAGTAGATCAGCAGCAGCAGGGCCGTCAATGCAATGATCTCAGCCTGCCGGGCTGTGGTCAGCGGGGCAAGACTCAGCAGCAGGGCGACCACCTGAACCACGCAGGCGATCTTGCGGCGCAGGCTGTCTGGCAGTGGCTCCACCAGTGCCGGCAACAGCAGGCCGGCAGCCACGAACAGGTACCTCAGAAGACCGATCAGCAGGACCCACGGGCCTACCTCGCCGCCTTGCCAGACCAGCAGGCACAGGACCAGGATGAAGAAGGCATCGAGTTCCATGTCGAAGCGTGCGCCGAAGCCGCTGCTGGTGCCGGTGCGGCGTGCCACCACACCATCGACGCCGTCCATGAGCAGCAGCAGACCGGCAATGGCCGCTGCAGTCCAGAGGGTGGCGTCGGCAAGTTCGACCTGAAACGGCAGACCCGCCAGGGCGGCGACACCGGCCGCGCGGAGAAGGGTGATACGGTCGGCCGGGCCGAGCCGGTTCGGGCGGTTCTGCCAGACCAGGGCGGCAATCAGCCCGGCCACCGGCAGGGACTGCAGCAGGATGCCGGGCCGGGCCAGCAGGGTCGCGGCAGCGCCGGCGAACAGCAGCACGGCCAGCATGAACCAGAGCAGGTCCATTTGAACTGACGGCGTGGTCGGATATCTGAGTGACGGCACCGGAGCTCCAGAAAATCGTGTCAGGGTTGTAACCGCGAGCGGGCGAACAAGTTCAGTCAGGGCGACGCTGACGAATTCCCGCGCCAGCGTCGGAGTTCGCATTTTGCTCGAGGCAAGGCGCGCAGCGCAGCGCCAGAGTCATGCTGCGCAACGCGGCAGTCGGGGAAGATGCGGTCCAGGCGGAGGGAAGCACGCTTCCCCGGAGTTCCGGCCCCTGGCGGCGTTGCGCCGCTGGCCCGGTAGAATGACGACCGAACCGGCACCGCGCCTTGCCAGATGACCAGAACCGGTCTCGGGCGCAGACGCGGGAATCCTTCAGCGTTTCCTTGAACAGGGACCGGCCATCATGGAAGCAAACAGTTTCTGGATCGAGGGACCCGATCGCGGCGTGATCCGGCGACAATGCCTGCCGACACCGGCGGCCGACGAGGCCCGGGTGCGGACCCTGTTCTCCGGGATCAGCCGTGGCACCGAGAGTCTGGTCTTCAGGGGCAGGGTGCCCGAGAGCCAGTATCTCGCCATGCGGGCCCCGTTTCAGGAAGGCGCGTTTCCGGGTCCGGTCAAGTACGGCTACATGGCGGTGGGCGAGGTCGAGGACGGGCCGGGCGAACTGCTCGGTCGCTCCGTGTTCTGCCTGCATCCGCACCAGGATCGTTTTGTCGTGCCGGCCGCCGCGTTGCGTCCGTTGCCGGATGGATTGCCTGCGGAGCGGGCGATCCTCGCCGCCAACATGGAAACCGCGGTCAACGGCCTGTGGGATGCCATGCCGGGTCTCGGGGATCGGGTTGTGGTGGTCGGTGGCGGCGTGATCGGGCTCCTGCAGGCCTGGCTCTGTCGACAGATTCCCGGAACCGAGGTGACGCTGCTTGATACCAATCCGCAGCGCGCGGAGGTGGCCGAGGTCCTCGGCCTGCACTTCGCCCTGCCGGATCAGGCGCTCGCCGAGGCCGATCTGGTCATTCATGCCAGTGGTCAGGCGGCCGGTCTGCGTCGGGCCCTGACCCTGGCTGGTGTCGAGGCCACGATTCTGGAAATGAGCTGGTATGGCGAGCAAACCGTTGCCGTGCCACTCGGTGAAGCCTTCCATTCCCGCCGGTTAACCATCCGCAGCAGTCAGGTGGGTCGGCTACCGGCAACCCGCCTGGCGCGCTGGGACTACGAACGCCGCATGCGCCTGGCCCTGCGCCTCCTGTGCGACCCGGTGCTGGATGTACTGATCACCGGCGAGTCGCGCTTCGATGAATTGCCGGCACTGATGCCGGTGCTGACGAACGACCCCGGCGCTACCCTGTGCCACCGAATCCGTTATCCCTGATGTGTACGACCAGACCAGGATTTCCCTGAGGAGACCCCGATGTACAGTGTCAACGTCCGCGACCATTTCATGATTGCCCACAGCTTTCGGGGCGAGACTTTCGGCCCGGCGCAGCGCCTGCATGGCGCCACCTATGTGGTGGATGCCACGTTCCGGCGGCAGGAACTGGATGAGGACGCCGTGGTGGTGGATATCGGTCTGGCGACCGATGTGCTGAAGGAGATTCTCGGCGCACTCAATTACCGCAATCTGGACGAGGAAGCCGAATTCCGCGGCCGGAACACCACCACCGAGTTTCTGGCCCGCGTCATCTTCGATCGGCTGAAGCAGGCCGTCGATGACGGCCGTCTGGGTGAGGGCGCCCGCGGCCTTGACGGCATTGCGGTGACCCTTAACGAATCCCATGTCGCCTGGGCCCGGTACGAACAGAACCTGCAGTGAGTGACGACATTGCCGACTGGCATCTGGTGATCGCCGGCTCGCTGGCGCAACGCACCGGCGGTTATCTGTACGACGCGCATATCGTCGACGCTTTGCGCCGGTGCGGGCAGCGGATCGTCGTGCACGAGCTCGCGGGGCGGTTCCCGCAGCCGGATAGGGAGGCGGAGACAGCTCTGGAGGTCTGTCTGCAGGGTTTGCCGGAGCAGTCCCTGGTCGTACTTGACGGGCTTTGCGCCGGTGCTCAGCCGGCCGTCGTCGCGCGCCATGCGAGCCGCCTGCGCCTGATCGCACTGGTGCATCATCTGCTGGCCGACGAATCGGGGCTGACCCCGACGCAGGCTCGTGAATTGCTCGCCCTGGAGCGGACCCAGTTGCACTGGTGTCGGGGCTGTATCGTCACCAGCCCCGACACGCGCCAGCGCGTGCAGGCGGTGCTTGATGAAGCGCTGCCGCTGGACGTGGTCATCCCGGGGACCGGGAACTTTCCGCCGGCGGCGCCCGACCCGGCGGCAGCACCGGACCTTCTGTGCGTCGGCAGTCTGGTGCCGCGCAAGGCTCAGCATGTGCTGGTGGATGCCCTGATGCAGATCGCCGAGCTTGACTGGCAGTGTCATCTCGTCGGCAGTCCGGAGCGCGAACCGGCCTACGCGCGGATGGTTCGCGGTCGGATCCGGGACGCCGGGCTCGAGCCGCGCATAAGGCTGCACGGTGAGCTGGATGATCGGGCGCTGGAGGCGCGTTTCCATGGCGCCTCGATGTTCGTGCTGCCCTCCCTGCACGAGGGTTACGGCATGGTGTTTGCCGAGGCCATGGCGCGCGGTCTGCCCGTGGTCGGGACCACGGGCGGTGCAACGCCCGGAACCGTGCCGGCCGGTGCCGGTATCCTGGTGCCGCCTGGCGACCCGGACGCCCTGGCGGGCGCCCTGCGGCGTTGCCTGGTCGACCCTGCGCTGCGACGCCAACTGGGGGCGGCGGCGCTGGCACATGCTGCGGGATTGCCGGACTGGACACAGACCGCCAACCGTTTCGCCCGAGCGCTGGAGACCCTGGCATGACCGAACTGTTTGATGCCGACTGGCTGGCCTTGCGTGAACCGGTGGATCACCGTTCCCGGCCGGCCGCCCTGCTCGCGCCGTTGACCGAGTGGCTGCGCCGGCAGGAGCCGTTGCAGGTGCTGGACCTGGGCAGCGGTCGCGGCAGCAATCTCCGGTATCTGGCGCCACGCCTGCCCGGAAGGCAGCACTGGTGGTTACTGGATCACGATGCGGGCCTGCTGGCGGAGGCGCAGCCGCCGGCACCGCAGGTCGAGGTGACACCGCTGGTGCGGGATCTGCGGGAACCGGACGGTCTGCAACTGGATCGTGTTCATCTGGTGACCGGGTCGGCGCTGCTGGATCTGGTCTCGGAGGACTGGCTGGCGGCGCTGGCTGCCGCCTGCGCCGCCAATAACAATGCCGCGTTGTTCGCCCTGAACGTGGACGGGCATATCAGCTGGGAGCCGGGTGACCCGGGCGATGCGGCCGTGCTTGCCGCCTTCCATGAGCATCATGCAGGCGACAAGGGTTTCGGGCCGGCCCTTGGCACCCGTGCCGGACAGCGAATGTGCGACCTGTTCGCCGAGCAGGGCTACACGGTGGCATGCATGCCCAGTCCCTGGCAGTTGAGCACCGCCGACCGCCCGTTGCGGCAGGCCCTGAGTGATGGCTGGGTGGCCGCGGCTTGCGAGCAGCGCCCCGATCTCGCTGAGCACTTCGCCGGCTGGCGCCGGCGTTGCAATGCCCGCAGCGGCACGCTGCGTGTCGGTCATCTGGATGTGCTGGCCTTGCCGCCCGAACGATGATCCTGCGCCTGCTGCTGAGTGTCCTCTTGTTGTCGTTGCTGGCATGGCAGCTGGACATGCGGCTTGTGCTGGGGCACTTCGCGGCGATCGACCCGGCATGGTTGCTGCTGGCGCTGGTCCTGACGCAGCTGCAGGCCTGGCTGTCGGCATGGCGCTGGCGCTTCACCGCACACCGCCTCGGCCTGACCCTGCCGCTGATGCAGGCGGTGCGGGAGTATTATCTGGCCCTGTTTCTCAATCAGGTGCTGCCCGGCGGTGTGCTGGGGGACGTCTCCCGCGCATGGCGGCATGCCCGCACCGAGCCGCGCGTCGGCGCCGCGGTGCACGCGGTGATTCTGGAGCGCGCCAGTGGTCAGTTGCTGATCGCACTGGCGATGCCGCTTTGCCTGCTGCTGCAGCCGGCCCTGCTTGCCCTTGTTCCGCTGCCTGTGGTTGCCGTCAGTGCCATCCTGGTGCTGGCTGGCCTGGCGGTGCTGCTGGTGTTGGCGCGGCAACCGTTGTGGCGGATCCGTCTCAGGCCCTGGTGGCAGGATCTGCGGCGTGGTCTGCTGGGCCGGGCCGCCTTGCCGTTCCAGCTTTTGTCGTCGACGCTGGTGCTTGCCAGCTACGTGCTGGTGTTCTGGGCCGTGGCCCGTGGTCTCGGGGACAGCACGCCCGCTGCCAGTCTGATGCCTCTGGTACCACTGCTGCTGCTGGCCATGCTGCTGCCGATCAGCTTCGCCGGCTGGGGTGTGCGCGAGGGTGCCGCTGCGGTGCTCTGGCTGCTGGTGGGGCTGGATCCGGCGGCCGGTGTTGCCGCGTCCATCGGTTACGGTCTGGTGGTGCTGTTCGGCAGTCTGCCCGGCGCGGCGGTGCTGTGGCTGAGATCGAACAGGTACAGACGGTCCTCGCCGAGGGGAAACTGACGACATGGCGGCCGCAGTGCCTTTGCCAGATCGGCAATCGCCGGCAGTGTGAATGCCGGAATTCCCGAGCCGATCAGCATCGGCGCCACTGTGACGCTCAGGTCGGTGAGCTGGCCGGCCGCAAGAAACTGCGACACCGTCCGCCCACCGCCCTCGATCAGGAGCCGGTGGAGTCCGCGTTGCGCCAGTAACGCGACCACGGCCTGCGGCGCGAAGACGCCGTCGACGACGGGCAGGGTCAGTTGCCGCACATGGCACGGCATGTCATGTCGAATCTCGCCACCCTCAAGGAGCAGCGTTTCGCTTTGCCGATCCCGGAATACCTGTCGGTCTGCCGGCACGGTGCCCCGCGGATCGAGGACCACCCGCACCGGATTGGTACCATGGACCCGGCGAACGGTGAGTTGCGGGTCGTCGGCCAGCACCGTGCCGGGCCCGACGATGACCGCATCCACCAGCGCCCGCAGCCTGTGCAGGTGCCGGATATCCTCGGGCCCGGTGACGAAGTGCGAGTGTCCGTTATCGGCCGCAATCCGGCCGTCCAGGCTCTGGCCGATCTGGGCGATGCGCAGGCCTGATCGGCACTTGAGCGGCAGGTACAGCCGGAGCAACTCGAGGGCATGCGCCGGAACGATCCCGGTATCGTGGACACGACCGACCGGATCAAACACCAGTGTCGGTCCGCCATCGGGCAGGCCGAGGCGACCCTCACGCAGGCTTTCCGGTGTCGCGCGCAGTAGTGTTTGCCAGACCATGTCCAGCGTGATGCCCATGTCACGATCTCCGATTTTTCGTCATCGAAATGGAATCCTTCGGCGGCATGCGGGTCACAGCACTGTTAGCGAAGCGCTGAACTCCTCTCGCGTCTGCACCCCGACGCGGCTCCGGTTACCCGGGGAAGCGCGTTGCCAGAAGGCCCCTGGCTGCGAAAAGCGGGGCAGGGCGGCAGTCCGGACGTTGAGCGTTTCCATCCTCGAACCTTACCGGAAACTCGGTTTCATCCCGGTATCTGTTGGATTCACCGGCCGAGTGGGCCGATCGTTCGTGACTTACGGAAACGCTGAAGTATTCGCACGCCTGCGTTGGAGCCGCATTGTCAGATGACGAGAATCGGTCTCGGGCGCAGACGCGGTAATACTTCAGCGTTTCCTTACAGGGAGAGCAGCATGCAGCAGGCGGAACGCGGTGTATTCGACCTCAGGCGGGGCAGGATTCTGCATCTGTCCGGGGACACCGGCAATTACCTGGCCGCCTCTGTCGAGGGTCTGAGCGAGAACACCCTGAATCAGATCCGGCAATTGTCTGCGGGGTCGTGGCGACTGGTGCTGACGCCGCATCGGGCAAGGTCTCAGGGTCTGGATGTGCCGGATGACGCTGCCGGTGTCGGACTGGCCATGCCGTCAGACGCCACTGTCGATGTCCTGACCCGGCTTGCGCTGGAGCCGGCCGCGGCCTTCGGCGACGCGCCACCGGATCTTCTGGCCATGCGTGCAGGTGACGCTGCGGCGCTGGCTCTGGTGCGGTCTTCGCTACTGGTGCCCGCCGTCCTGACGGTCAGGCTTGTGGAGCAGGATCGGAGCAGAGTGCAAGCCATGCTGGCTGATGGTCAGCTGCTTTCGGTGCCGGTCGAGGAAGCCCGCCGCCTGAGCAGTCATCCGGATCCCCGCCTGAGCCTGGTCAGCGAGGCGTCCATACCGCTCGAGGACAGCAGCGATACCAGATTCCTGTTGTTCCGCGAGAGCAGCGGTCTGCTGGAGCATGTCGCCGTGCTTATCGGCGACCCGGCGCAGTGGCCGGATCCGGTCCCGTTGCGGCTGCATTCCGCCTGCCTCACCGGCGACCTGTTCGGCAGTCTGCGCTGTGATTGCGGAGATCAGCTTCGCTCCGGGGTGTCGATGATTGCCGAAGCGGGCGGCGGTGTGCTGCTCTATCTGGCCCAGGAGGGGCGGGGTATCGGCCTGGCCAACAAACTGCGCGCCTACACCATGCAGGATGCCGGTTTCGATACCGTGGACGCGGACGGATGTCTGGGTTTCGGTCAGGATGAACGCCGTTACGAGGCGGCCGTCCAGATGTTGCAGCACCTGGACGTGGAACGCGTCAGTGTGCTGACCAACAACCCGGGCAAGCTCGACGCGCTGAATGCCGGGGGCATCCGTGTCAGTGACCGGCGGGCCCTGCATGGCACCCTGAACGCTCACAATATGCGCTATCTGACGGCCAAATCCGAGCGCTCAGGGCACTTGCTGGACGCGGTGCTCGCTCAGTCCAAGGCCTGATCGAAACGGCTCAGCGGAAAGTCGCGGCATTCCGTCATCAGTTCCGCCAGCGCCCTGCCGTAGTGGCCTGCCAGTTCCGCCCCCAGCGCACTGCTTGCCGCCCGGGCATCACCCGCGACCCCGACGCGATTCAGATCCTGCGCCATCCAGGCGAATGGTGCGACGCCCTCGGGCGCCAGGTAGCGAGCGGTTTTCGCCAGCTTCTCGCCGAAAGAGGAAAATCGACGCATTGCCTCCCGGCGAACGCGCTGCGGCTGAAAATGCAGCATCAATGCCGTTTCCAGGGTACCGCCATGCAGGCCATGGCGCAGTTCCTCGACGTCCAGCTGGATGTGATCCGGCAGCGGGAAGCGCACGTAATGGCATTTCACGACCAGCATGCCGAGTTCGCGCCTCAGGATCAGTGCGGCCTGATCCAGTGTTGCGCGGTTGCCGCCGTGACTGTTGTGCAGCAACAGGCGGCGAATGCCCCGCTCGGCAAGCTGCCGACCGAGGGTCACGACGAGATCGCTCAGCATCGTCGGTGGCAGACCGAGAGTACCGGGGAAAGCGGCATGTTCGCTGCTCTCGCCGACGGCCTGAGCCGGCAGGACAGTCAACGGAAAGTCCGCCGGCAGGTGTTCCATGGCGGCGAGCAGCAGTCCCATGCCGATATCCAGATCAGTGGATAGGGGCAGATGCGGGCCGTGCTGCTCGGTCGCCGCCACCGGCAGTACGGCCAGCGGATCCCTGGCGGACAGGGAAGCGGCTTCGGCGCTTGTCAGGTGTTGCCAGCAGGGCAGGCTGTCAGTTGAGGTCATGCGGTCAGTATGTCCTTTCGCGCGCAGCGGGATGCCGGTTCATTCAGCCCGCAGCCCGCATGCCGCCGCCACCACCACCGCTCGGCGGCGGTTCCCAGTTGTTGCGAAAGCGCTGGTGCAGGCGGTCGGGGATGTCGCCGGAAAAGCGCAGCTCCGGCCCGCCACCGGTGTGCACGCAGCGGATCCGTCCAGAGCGCAGTCGATGCTGTCGGCTGATGTCTTGGCAGGCGATAACGAAGTCATGTGGCGGGTCGCCGCGCGCTACCGTGACCGCATCGGCGCCAATGCGGATCTCGAAGCGGATCCGGTGGCGTAGCAGCAGGAACAGCACGCCAACGGCGCCGACCACGCTCAGAAAAAGGACGATCAGCAAGGGGTTCTGCATGCGATCAGGGTACCCGACTCGGGCTTTACTGTCCGACCTGGTCCATCAGAGCGCGCATCTCCCGCAGGACATCCCGGCGCGCCGCATTGATCTGTTCGTCCAGCCCGTCATCAGCAAGCTGTGCAACCACGTCCGGACAGCGGTCCAGCACCTTGTTCAGCGTTTCGGCCACCGAGTCGCCCTGCTCGTTGGAGTCGCGTGCGATGGGCGAGGCCAGTTCGATCAGCTCCATCACCGCGTCCTCGTTGCCACCGAATTCCTGCAGGGCCAGGGCCGTATAACCGTAATGGTTCTGCAGGTTCATGCTGGCGAAGGCGACCATGCTGGCGCGTTCATTCACCGCGTACTCGCTGAATGCCACCATGAAGCGCGCAGCAACCGCATAGCGGGCGGCGCACGCCTGCACATTGGCGTAGGGATCATCCATTCTGATATCGAGTCTGCTCTCGGCCAGCGCCGTGCTGCTGGTGCCCAGGGCCAGCAGGCATGCGGCCCCCAATCCGGAAATCCAGGCGATGGGTCGATGAATCAGGGTTTCCTTGAGGAAACGCTGAAGTATTCGCACGCCTGCGTTGGCGTCCGCATTTTTCTCGAGGCAAGGCGCGGGGCGCAGCGCCGCAGTTATTCTGCGGTCAAGCAGCGCAACGCCGCATTCGGGGAAAATGCGGCCCAACCCGGAGGGGCCGGCCGGTTCTGGCCCCTGGCGGCGTTGCGACACCGGCCCGGTAGAATCACTACCGGACCGGCACTGCGCCTTGCCAGATGACCAAAACCGGCCTCGGGCGCAGACGCGGGAATACTTCACCGTTTCCTTAAGCAAGAGCGTTTCCTCGTTGGGGGCGTTGCCGTCGCGACGACGGTTTGTCTGATCTGTTATCCGGAGTTTAGGGAAAGCCTGATCGGTTCGCACGTTCCGCGGTCCATGATTTATCCGGCCTCCGGAAAGTCTTGCGGAAGCCGTTGCGTCGGCCGGCGAGGACGCCGCAAACTGCCGGCCTGAAGCAACCTGCCTGCGAGGTCCTGTCATGACCGTGCGTTGTTCCCGCATCAATGCCTTCACCATGCCGGCGCTGGACTGGCTGGTGCCGGCCTGGCGTCAGGCGGTGACCCTGAACCATGTGGTCTCGGACGACGGTCTCTATCGGGGGCCGCTGTATTTCGTTCTGACCGACCACGACGCCGTGGTGCTGGTGCGGCATGGCCCGGAAGACGAACCGGGGGCTGTTGCCATGGTGACGCGTTTTACGCTCGACCCGTCGATCCGGCCCGCGTCGGCTCAGGGTGAGGTGCGGGCGGCGACGGCTGCCGAGCAGGCCGAGGCGCTGCGGCAACTGGATCATTCATCGGGTGTCTGGCCCCTGCGGCCGGTCTGGATGGTGGGCCAGTTGGGTTTCTGCGTGCATGCCGCACCCTGGCTGGTCAGTGTTTTCCAGTTTCGCGACGGGCAATGTGTGGCGACCACGACGTCCAGTGAGCGCCAGCGCATCCAGCCCATGTCCGAGGAGTAGGCTTGCCGTCGATCGCGGTCATGCCCTGCCGTCGTCTGCATGACCGGGGGCGGCGCTCCGGGGCCGGTCAGTAATCCTCGTCCTGTGCGATTTCGACCCGGTCGCGGCCGTCCCGTTTGGCCCGGTACAGGGCCCTGTCGGCAGTCTCGATCAGATCCGCCGGGCGTTCGGACCGGTAATGCCCGTCCATGTGCACGGCCAGGCCGATGGATGCGGTGACGCGAACCGGCTTGCCGTGCACCGGGCTTTCGACCGCCAGCTCGCCGATTCCGGTGCGAAGCCGGTCGATGATGGCGCAGGCCTGCAGCAGGTTGGTGGCCGGAAGCAGCACCACGAACTCCTCGCCGCCGTAGCGGATCGTGGCATCGTTGTCGCGGGTCGAAGAGCGCAGGATCCGGCCGATCTGGCGAAGGATCTCGTCACCCAGCGAATGGCCATGCTCGTCGTTGACCTGTTTGAAGTGGTCCAGGTCGATAAAGGCGAGTACCAGCGGACGCCCGGTGCGGCTGGCAATATCGAACTCGCTGGCCAGGCAGTCGTTGAAGAACCGCCGGTTGTGCAATCCCGTGAGCTCGTCCCGGGTCGCTTCCTCGCGCCAGCGTCGCGAGGTCTGTTCCAGCTCCTGGGAGCGTCGGCGGTATTCGCTGACTTCCTGCACCAGTTGCAGATTGCGCAGCAGTTGCAGTTCCCGCGCGTGGGCCATCACCTGCTCGTAATGGCGTTCGTTCAGCAACTGGGCATCGAAAACGCGCGAGATCTGTTCGAGATCCGTGGCCAGGTTCTCGAGCAGGGTCTGCATGGCCGCGTGATCGAGGCCGAACCAGTCCTCGGCGGTCAGAAACAGCGATTCCGTATCGCTCAGTCGCTGCCTGTCGATCAGCAGGTCCGCAATGCGTCCCGCCATCGCGACGCATTGCAGATAGAGTCGTCTGGGTGTCGGCTGATCATCGAAACCGACGGCGTGGGACGCCTCTGCCGTTTCGCTCAGGTGCGCCGGCAGCCCCCATTGCCGCATCAGCCAGCCACCGACCGTGCCATGGTCACAGCCGAGCTCCCGCCATTCCATGGCCAGCAGCTCGTCATGCCCCTTGGCGTCGGCGAGCAGCAGGCCGTAGGTGTCGGGGAACTGGGCATGCAGGGCGAGAATGCCGATGTCCTGCAGCAGTGCGCCGAGAAACAGCTCCTCCAGATCACCGCAACTGCAGCGTTCGCCGAGGCTGCGCGCGGCGGTGCCGGCGACCAGCGCGCGACGCCACATCCAGTCGGCGGGCTGGCCATCCCTTTGCTGCAACAGGCGCGCGAGCGAGAAGCTCAGTGCCAGGGTCATGGTGACGTTGAGGCCGAGAACCATGATCGCCTGCGATATGGTCTCGCTCTGACGCTGCCGCGCGTACAGTGGCGAGTTGGCAACCCGCAGAACTCGCATGGTCAGGGCCGGATCACGCTGAATGACCCGGGCGAGATCGCCCGCATCCACGTCGGCCCGCTTTCCCAGTTCCAGGATTTCCAGCGCGATGGCCGGCGGCGTCGGCAGCGACCGGCAGTGCTGCAGTTCCTGTTCGAGTTCCGGCTTCATGCCTGAGCCCTGATGTGTCGTCATGAAATCCGTTTTCCCTTTGCCGGCACGGACTATCGCATCATCGCAAGGTCATTTACAGTC
>PXAT01000062.1 GCA_003565775.1 Ectothiorhodospiraceae bacterium
ATGTCGATCGCAGGGACGCGATCGTCAAGCCCCCAGGGATGGGTTCACGGCGGTTCCGGAGCCGGCATCCGACCGCTCGGCATCGGAGCCGCAACGGCAAAGGTTGGTCTGGCGAGATCATGTCGGGCAATCGAAATAGAAAGTTTGGTGCGGCGGATCAACCGGCCCGCAGTACCTCACCGGTCCGGCCGTCGCGGATTTCGGTGGGGCGGGCGAGATCTCCGACCCGACCGGGGACCACCAGGTCCACGTCCGTTCCCAGCCGCAGCCTGGCCGCCAGTGCCGTGCGTGCCGGCTGGCCACCGCTGCGGTTGGCGCTGGTCGAGACCAGCGGACCGCAGGCAGCGCACAGTTCTGCCGCCGGCGGGTGGGCGGTGACCCGAACCGCCAGCGTGTCGTGACCGCCGGTCAGCCACAAGGGCGTGCGGGCATGCACCGGCAGCAGCCAGGTGACCGGGCCGGGCCAGGTCGCGGTAACGGTGTCGAGCAACTGGTCTGACAGGGGGGCGAGCAGGGGTTCGAGCTGGGCGAAGTCACTGGCGAGCACGATCAGCCCCTTGCTTACGGGGCGCCGTTTGACGGCAAGAAGCCGAGCCACCGCGCTGGCGTCGTAGGGGTTGCAGCCGAGGCCGAAAACGGCTTCGGTGGGGTAGGCGATCAGGCCGCCTTTGGCAACAACCCGGCGTGCGGGATGCAAACGATGCGGAGCTGCCATATGCCGCTCAGCTCTTCGCCGTTTTGCGCTTGGCAGGTGCCTTGCGGCCGCCGCGTCCCTTGCGTTCCGGGGCTTTGGCCAGCAGGTCCTCGCAGGTGGCGAGATCCAGTTTCTCCGGCTCTTGGTCCTTCGGAATCTTGGCGTTCTTCTTGCCGTTGGTAATGTACGGGCCGTAGCGGCCTTTCAGTACCTGGATGTCGGTACCGTCGAAGGTCTTGATCGTGCGTTCGGCATCCGCCTGCTTCTTCTCCGCGATCAGCTCCAGCGCCCGTTCCCGGCTGATCGTGTAGGGGTCGTCGTCACCCTTGATCGAGACGAACTTCTTGCCGTAGCGCACGTACGGCCCGAACCGGCCGATGTTCACCTGGATTTCCTCGCCGTCCTCGGTCTCGCCCATGTCGCGGGGCAGATCGAACAGCACCAGTGCTTCGTCGAGGGTGATGTGATCCATGCTCTGGCCGGCGCGCAGCCCGGCAAACTTGGGTTTTTCCTCGTCGTCCTTGGTGCCGATCTGGACAAACGGTCCGTAGCGGCCGACCCGCACCTGAACCGGCTTGCCGCTTTCCGGATCGATACCCAGCTCGCGGGCCTGCACCACTTCCTCGCGGGAGATGTCCTTCTTCTCCTCGACCTGGGCCTTGAACGGATCCCAGAACTCCCTGAGCAACGGCACCCAGTCCTTGTCACCGAGGGAGACCTGATCCAGCTCGTCCTCGAGCCGGGCGGTAAAGTCGTAATCCACGTAGCGGGTGAAGTGGTCGGTCAGGAACTTGTTGACCACGCGGCCGATCGAGGTGGGAATGAAGCGGCGGCTGTCCAGCTCCACGTATTCCCGGTTCAGCAGCGTCGAGATGATGCTGGCATAGGTGGATGGCCGGCCGATGCCGTAGTCTTCCAGGGTCCGGACCAGACTGGCTTCACTGAAGCGCGGTGGCGGCTCGGTGAAGTGCTGCTCGGGGCGGATCTTCAGCAGCTTCACGACATCGCCTTCTTCCATCGGCGGCAGGATGCGGTCGTTGTTGTCCGCCTTGGCGTCGTCCACGCCTTCCTGATACACCGCCATGAAGCCCGGGTCGGCAATGGTCGAGCCGGTGGCGCGGAACACGTTGCCTTCGCCACAGCCGAGATCGACACCGACGGTATTGATGGTCGCGTGCAGCATCTGACTGGCCACGGCCCGTTTCCAGATCAGCTCGTAGAGCCGACGCTGATCATCGGACAGGCGCTTGCCAACCTCTTCGGGATGGCGCGCCGCTTCGGTCGGACGGATCGCCTCATGCGCTTCCTGCGCGTTCTTGGCCTTGGTCCGGTAGACGTTCGGGCTGTCCGGCAGTTTGTCCTTGCCGAAGCGCTGGCTGATGACGCCGCGCAACTCGTCCACCGCTTCCCGCGCCAGACTCACCGAGTCGGTCCGCATGTAGGTGATCAGGCCGACAGTCTCGCCGCCGACGTCCATCCCTTCATACAACTGCTGCGCCACCCGCATGGTGCGCTGGGCGCCGAAACCGAGCTTGCGCGAGGCTTCCTGCTGCAGGGTCGAGGTGGTAAACGGCGCGGCCGGGTTGCGGCGACGCTGCTTGCGTTCCACCTGCAGCACCTTGAGGCCGTCACGGCCGGCGGCGTTAAGGACCTGCTCGACCTCGCTGGCGCGGGTCTCGTTGTTGACGGTGAACTGTTCGACCTTCTCGTCGCCGAAACGGGTCAGCTTGGCCTGGAACGGCTGCTGCTCCTTTTCCAGGTCGGATTCGATGGTCCAGTATTCCTGGGGAACGAAGGCTTCGATCTCGGCCTCGCGCTCGCAGATCATGCGCAGGGCCGGTGACTGCACCCGCCCTGCCGACAGGCCGCTGTGAATCTTGCGCCAGAGCAGTGGTGACAGATTGAAACCGACCAGATAATCCAGCGCACGCCGTGCCTGCTGGGCATTGACCAGGTCCATGGACAGATCACGCGCATGATCGATCGCTTCGCGGATCGCGCGCTCCGTGATTTCATGGAACACCACGCGTTTGACCTGCTTGTCCTTGAGCAGGCCCTTCTCGTCGAGCAGTTCATAGAGATGCCAGGAAATCGCCTCGCCTTCGCGATCCGGGTCAGTCGCGAGCATCAGGCTGTCGGCTTTTTTCAGCGCCTTGATGATGGTGTCCACATGCTTCTTGTTGCGCTCGATGATCGAGTAGCGCATGGCGAAGTTGTTGTCCGGGTCCACCGCGCCTTCCTTCGGCACCAGATCCCGGACATGCCCGTAGGACGCAAGCACCTGGAAATCCTGGCCCAGGTACTTGTTGATGGTCTTGGCCTTGGCCGGCGACTCGACGATAACGAGGTGTTTGCTCATAACTCCAGCGGCCCAGCGGGCGTCGTTGTCAGGGAACGCGGTGGTGCAGGCATCCGGCCCGTCTTCCAGCACGTTGCAGGCGTGGCAGTTGCGCGGTCGGCATCGTGGTGACAGGCCGCGAGCCGCTCACCGGCGGTCGCGAAGTGGACAGCGATCGTCGGGACGGGGTTCAGTGGACCAGGTGGACGGGGTTCTCGAACAGCAGGGTTTCCATCCAGGCAAAGGCCTCTTCCTGCCCGGGCTGGTTGTAAAGCACCATCAGCGTGACCCACTTCACCAGGTCGATGTCCGTCTCTTCATCTTCCAGCGCCATCAGCCGGTCGATAATCACTTCGCGGCTGGTCACGGTCAGCACGCCGATCTGCTCGAGAAACATCAGGAAACCGCGGCTTTCCGCGTCCAGGCGCGTCATCTCTGCCTCGGTATAGAGGCGGATCGCCCGGCTGTCGTCGACGGTGCCGGCGGGCAGGTCCCGGCAGGCGGCGAGGCCGTCCAGCCACTCGAAGGCCTTGCGAATCTCGATCTGCTGGAAACCGGCTTCGAACAGCTCCGATTCAAGCGATTCCCGGTCGGGTTCCGGTTCGTCGTCGTAGAGGTAGTTTTCGAACAGATACATCAGGACGTCGAACACGTTCTCTTTCATTTCAGGTCCTCGTGCCAGACCCGTGCATACCGTCCACCCGGCATGGCGGTTACACGACCCTGCAATTCAAGTATCAGCAGGATGGAGGAAAGCTCTGCAGGCGTCAATCCGATGCGCTGCAACAAAATGTCCATCGGAACAGGGTCATGGCCCAGCGCCTCGAGCACCCGCGCATGGTCCGCGCTGATCGTTTCCGACTTCCCGTCTTCGTCCTCGCGAGCCCGGGACGCCTTGCGCGGATCGAGCCCTGCGCCGAGCAGGGCCGGCAGTTCATGCATGATGTCGGCGGCGGTTTCCACCAGTTTCGCGGCGCCCTCGCGGATCAGCAGATGGCAGCCCCGCGCCAGTGGGTTGTGAATCGAGCCCGGAATCGCGAAGACCTCCCGGCCCTGCTCCAGCGCCAGTCGCGCGGTAATCAGGGAGCCGCTGCGGACACCGGCTTCCACCACCAGCGCACCGGCGGACAGGCCGCTGATCAGCCGATTGCGCCGCGGGAAATGACCGGGCTTCGCCGAGGTGCCCGGCGGGAATTCGGTCACCAGCGCCCCACCGGACTCCAGTATCCGGCGTGCCAGATCCCGATTGACCGACGGGTAGATCCGGTCGGGCCCTGTCCCCATGACCGCGACGGTGCGGCCGGCGGCACGCAGCGCGCCGCTGTGCGCCGCACTGTCGACTCCCAGGGCGAGGCCGCTGGTAATCGTCAGGCCGCCCGCGGCCAGATGGTGGGCGAACTGCTCGGCGTTTTGCAGGCCGCCGCTGGTCGGATTACGACTGCCGATAATCGCGATCTGCGGCGTTTGCAATGCCACCGGATCGCCGCGTACGTAGAGGAGAAACGGCGGGTCGGAGAGGTTGTCGAGCAGAGCGGGAAAATGCGCTGACTCCGGAGTCAGCAGATGACAGTCATCTGCCTCGGCCCAGCGGAGGCTTGCATCGATCTGGCACTGATCCACGTTGCGCATGCCGGCCACCACCGACCGGGGTACCTCCAGTCGGCTCAGGGTCTCGGGGCGAGCGTCGAACACCGCCACGGCGGAACCGAGTTCCGCCGTAAGCCGCTGGTAAAGCTGCGGTCCGAAACCGGTGGTCAGATTGAGGGCAATATGGGCTTCAAGGCTATGCATGGATCACCATCCGTGGTTCGCCATGAGTATCGGCTGCACCTGTTCGCGGTGATATGGCATCCGCCGACCGCGCGACGGTCCACTCAGGGGTTACGCACCACGTCCATGACTTCCATGTGACGGGAGGCGCGCATGACCAGGCCGAAGCTCAGCTTGTCGAAGGTGCGGAACACCAGCAGTTCGCCGGCCCGCTCTTCCGGCAGCATCACCCGTTCCCGATTCACCGGATCGGAGATTTCACGGCCGGCGCGGAACATCGCGAGCACGTCGCCGTCCTGCATGCCCTGTTCCCGACCCAGGTTGATGACTACCACATCGTACTGTCCGATCTGACCGACGCCATCCATGACGTCTATCACCCGACCCTCCACGTCCTGATCCGGTGCGCGGGGGTGAAACTGCATGCGCGTCCCTTCGGGCGGCATTTCCAGCAGCCAGTCGCCGGGCAGGACTTCACGGTTGCTGGATCGCACCTGGCCGGTAGCCGGATCGCCGTCGCGTTGCAGTCGCGCGTCACCGACATAGGTGGCGGCGATGCCCAGCATCTCGCCGGTATCCGGGTCGATGTACGGGTTACCGCGACGTACCACGGCGTAGTCCACGGGCGCATCGTCGGCGATACGCCGGATATAGATTCGATCTCCGGCGCTGGCCATGACCCGCTCGTCTTCACCGGCGATGATGTACGGCGCGTGGTTGAAGAAGTCTTCATCGACGACATGGCTGCGGTTGAGAAACGGTCGGATGACGCTCATCGGAATGGTGCTGATCGCCTCGTCGAGCTGCTCTTCGCGCACGCCGGGCGACAAACGAACTTCCCGCGTGCCGCGATCGAGCATCAGGCGCGGTTCGCCGTCCACATAGACCAGGCTGATGATGTCTCCGGGATAGATCAGGTGCGGATTACGGATTTCCGGGTTTACCTGCCAGATTTCCGGCCATAGCCAGGGGCGCGTCAGGAAACGGCCCGCGATGTCCCAGAGGGTATCGCCGCGCTGCACGGTATATTGCTGCGGGTGATCGGCGCGAACGCCGTCGGCGGCGCCCAGCGGAAGCCCGATACTGGCCACGAGCAGAAGCAGACCGGCGATCAATGCGAGTGATTTCCTGACTGACATTTTCTTGTTCCTGTTCGGCGCCCGGGTCCCCGTGCCATTCTCCGGCTTCGGCCCGAGACGACACGTCATTTTCGCATTAATATAGTGACCCTGTCCGCGTTATACTGTGAACCGCGTACTGATTGGCGCGTCTCATCGGATACTCTCTACGACAACAGAAAGATACCATGGCCATACGCGACATCCTGCACTTTCCCGATGCCCGGTTACGGACCGTGGCAAAACCGGTCGAGACCGTCGATGAGACGATCCGTGCGCTGGTCGATGACATGTTCGAGACCATGTATGACGCGCCGGGAATCGGTCTGGCGGCGACCCAGGTCGACGTCCATCGGCGTGTGGTCGTCATGGATCTTACCGAGGACCGGTCAGAGCCTCAGGTCTTCATCAATCCTGAACTGCTGGATCAGGGCGGCACTGCCGAGGGTCAGGAAGGCTGCCTGTCGATCCCCGGCTACTACGATACGGTCGGTCGCTCCGAGTGGGTGTACGTGCGCGCGCTCGACCGCGACGGTCAGCAGTTCGAGCTGGAAACCGATGGTCTGCTGGCCGTGTGCATCCAGCATGAAATCGATCATCTTGATGGCAAGCTGTTCATCGACTACCTGTCCGAGTTGAAGCGCAAGCGCCTGCGCAAGAAGCTGGAAAAGCAGGCGCGGCAAGCCGCCTCCGCCTGATTCCCCAGGTTGTGGCGAGCAGGCGCTCGCCGACCATCCATTGCTGTTCGCCGGGAATGCCCATGACATACAAACCGCGCATCGTTTTCGCGGGCACCCCGGAGTTTTCCGTTCCGCCGCTGCAGGCACTGATCGATGCCGGTCATGCGCCCCGTGCCGTCTACACTCAGCCTGACCGGCCCGCCGGTCGGGGTCGGCGCCTGCGGGCGTCACCGGTCAAGCAACTTGCCGAACGGCGAGGGCTGCCGGTGCATCAGCCCGAGAGTCTGCGTGCTGCCGGGGCGCGGCAGGAGCTGGCCGATCTGGAGCCCGACCTGATGGTCGTGGTCGCCTACGGTCTGATTCTGCCGCCGGCGGTGCTTGATATCCCCCGGCGTGGCTGCGTCAATATCCACGCTTCGCTGCTGCCGCGCTGGCGGGGTGCCGCCCCGATTCAACGGGCCATCCTGGCGGGTGACTCCGAGACCGGTGTCTGCCTGATGCAGATGGAGCGGGGACTGGATACCGGCCCGGTCCTGGCCCGGGCGGCCACTCCGATCCATGGCGACGATACCGGCGGCAGCCTGCACGACCGCCTGTCACTGATCGGTGCCTCCCTGCTGGCGCAGTCACTGGATGCGCTGCTCGACGGTTCCATGCCGGCCGTGCCCCAGGACGATGCGCAGGCCAGCTATGCCGCCAAGCTGGACAAGACCGAGGCGCGAATTGATTGGGCGGAATCCGCCGCCGCGATCCAGCGGCGGATTGCCGCGTTCAATCCCTGGCCGGTGGCGGAGACGCGGCGCAACGGCAATCGCCTGCGCCTGTGGCGGGCCCAGGTGGACGACCCCGATCACAGGTCGGACGAGGTGCCGGGTACCTTGCTGTCGGTGGCCCGGGATGGCATCCGGGTCGCCTGTGGCCGCGGTATTCTGCGACTGCTGTCGCTGCAGGCGGACGGCGGGCGGGCGCTGGAGGTGGCGGCGTTTCTCAACGGCCATCCGCTGCAGGCCGGCGAGCGGCTGGGCTGATCATGGCACGGACCGACTCACCGACCGACAATGTCCGCGCGACCGCGGCCCGTACGCTGGATCTGGTGATCCGCCAGCGGCGCTCGCTGTCCGATGTGCTGCCGCAGCAACTGGCGGCGCATGCCCCGGCCGACCGTCCGCTATTGCAGGAACTCGCCTTCGGCACGCTGCGCTGGTTTCATCAACTGGATGCCCGGCTGCAGCAGCTTTTGCAGA
Organism: Ectothiorhodospiraceae bacterium; assembly: GCA_003565775.1. Lineage (GTDB taxonomy): Bacteria > Pseudomonadota > Gammaproteobacteria > Nitrococcales > Aquisalimonadaceae > Methylonatrum. The sequence continues at coordinate 7,845 of PXAT01000062.1, forward strand.
AACCGCTACGGTCCAAGGAGGGTGTGGTTCGCGCCCTGCTCCTGTGCGGCCTCTATCAGTGCCTGCATGCGCGCACACCGTCTCATGCCGCGGTCTCCGAAACCGTCGCGGCGGCCCGGGTGCTGGGTCGTCCCTGGGCGCCCGGCCTGGTCAATGCAGTATTGCGTCGGGCCCTCCGCGAACAGGACGACCAGGCGGTGGTCGCCGATCCCGATCCTGTGGTGCGCTGGTCACATCCGCGCTGGTTGCTGGACCGTCTTCGGGCCGACTGGCCGGACCACTGGCAGGCCATCGCCGAGGCGAACAATGCGCGCCCGCCGATGACCCTGCGGGTCAATCGTCGGCAGAGCGGCCGCGACGACTATCTGGCTGCGCTTGCCGGCGCCGGAATCGCGGCCGATGCCCATGAGCATGCCGAGGATGCCGTGGTTCTGCAGCGGCCGGTGCCGGTGGAGCAATTGCCCGGTTTCGAGGAGGGCCGGGTGTCGGTGCAGGACGCGGCCGGGCAGCTTGCCGCCGACCTGCTGACGCCTGAGCCCGGCGACCGGGTGCTGGACCTCTGCGCTGCACCTGGCAGCAAGACCTGTCATATCCTCGAACGCTATCCGGACATCGCCGGTCTGACCGCGGTCGATGCCGATGCGGGTCGTCTGGACCGCCTGCGTGAAAACCTTCAGCGCTTGCAACTGGACGCCGAGCTCGTTGCCGCCGACGGCAGCGACCCGGAAGCCTGGTGGGACGGTCGGCAGTACCAGCGCATCCTGCTGGACGCACCCTGTTCTGCCACCGGTGTGATCCGTCGTCATCCGGATATCAAGCTGTTGCGTCGCGAAAGCGATATCGAACCCTTACAGTCCTTGCAGCTGGCCCTGCTGAAGGCCGTCTGGCCGCTGCTGGCACCGGGCGGTATGCTCGTCTACGCCACCTGCTCGGCGCTGCGCGCGGAGAACGAGTTGGTCGTTGACCGATTCATGCATGACCATGACGCAGTCAATCCGGCCCGCATCGAGGCCCGCTGGGGGCTGGCCCGCCCGATCGGGCGCCAGATTCCGGCCGGCGAGGCGGACATGGACGGTTTTTACTATGCGTGCCTGCGCAAGGAACGAGTGTTGTGAGCTGGCAATTCCCGGTGGCTGCCCGACAATGGTTTTATCTGCCGCTACTGCTGGTCGTGCTCAGCCTGAGCGGATCGGCCTGGGCGGAGACGCCCGGCTTCAGCCTGGCCAACGGTAACGTCCGTGCCGGCTCAGAGCTGCTCTTTCTCGACGCGCGTTTCGATGTCGAACTGGGCAATGATGCCCGCGATGCGCTGGAGAACGGCGTACCATTGACCATGGAACTGCAAGTGCGGGTTCTGCGGCCGCGCCGCTGGTGGTGGGATGCCCAGCTGGCCGAGTTCAGCCAGCGTCAGGAACTGCGCTATCACGCCCTGAGTCGCCGTTACGTGATTCATAATCGGACGACCGGTGACCGCCGGACGTTTTTCCGCCGCGACGTCGCGCTGGCCGCCTGGACCACGCTGGATACCGTCCCGCTCGTGCGTCGCAGCCAGTTGGAGCCGGGCCAGAGCTACACCGTGGAAGCAAGGGTGCGGCTGGATCTGGACGCCCTGCCGCATCCGCTGCGCACCGTGGCGTACGTAAACCCCAACTGGCGCATCGTCAGCGAGTGGTACAAATGGCCGCTGGAAGGCTGATCCGTCTGCCGCGTGAGGGCGCCGTCCGGCTGATTCTGTGCATCCTGCTGCTGGTGTCGCTCTACCTGTTGAGTGCGGCCACCCAGGACACCGAGGTGTTCGGCCGTCTGCACCCGTGGCTGCTGTTCTTCAACAGCATCTGTCTCGCCGGTCTGCTCGCGCTGATCGCCTGGAATCTGACCCGGTTGGTGCTGCAGCGTCGCCGCGACCAGCCCGGCAGCCGGATCACGGTGCGTCTGGTGAGCATGTTCGTGGTGCTGGCGCTGGTACCGGTCAGCGTCGTCTATTATTTTTCGGTCCAGTTTCTCCACCAGGGCATCGACTCCTGGTTTGACACGCGCATGGAGCAGCGCATCCTCGAGGATGCGCTCAACCTGTCGCAGGCGTCGTTCGATGTCCGTATGCGGGAGCTGCTGCGCCGCACCGAGCGGGCCGCGGTGAACGTGCATGGCATGAGTGACGCCATCGCACCGATCCGTCTCGGCGAATTACGCGAACAGCTCGGAGCCACCGAGCTGACCCTGATGGCGTCCAGCGGCCGGATCATCGCGACCAGCGCCCAGGAACCCTCGGCGATGCTGCCGCATCGGCCGGAGGAAGACATCCTGTTCCAGCTGCGTCAGGGTCGGCCCTACGTCGGCCTCGATCCGGTGGGCGATGCCGGTCTGCAGATTCGCGTGCTGGTGCCGGCACCGGGCAGTGACGGCATGCCGGATCAGCGTCTGCTGCAGGGTCTGTTCCCGGTCTCGCCACGGGTCAATGCGCTGGCCGACGAAGTGCAGCAGGCTTATGCGCGACACCAGGAGGTGGGCTATCTGGCGCGGCCGCTGCAGGAAAGCTTCACCCTGACCCTGTCGCTTGTGCTGCTGCTCAGCGTCCTGTTCGCGGTCTGGTCCGCCTTCTTTGCCGCGCGCAAGCTGGTGGAACCGATTCGGCACCTGGCAGAAGGCACCCGGGCGGTGGCGGCCGGCGAATACGGCACCCAGCTGCCACCGGCAGGGCGTGACGAACTGGGCTTTCTGGTGCGGTCCTTCAACGACATGAGCCGCCGGGTGGCGCAGGCGCGGGACGATGCCAGCAGCAGCCAGGCCCAGGTGGAGAACCAGCGCGCCTATCTGGAAACGGTCCTCGGCCGGCTTTCCTCCGGCGTGGTCGCCCTCGATCGTGGTGGCCGCCTGCGGACCTGGAACCGCGCCGCGGACCAGATCCTCGGCCTGTCGCTGAAACCGTTTACCGGGGAAAGCCTGGCGGCACTCGGCCAGGAGCAGGCCGGCTTGCTGGCCTTCGCCGAACTGGTACAACGGCGGCTGGACGAGAACGTCGCGGAGTGGCGCGAACAGGTGACGGTAACCGTGCCCGGTGGCCGGCTCGTGCTGATGTGCAGTGGCGCCAGTCTGCCCGGGGCCATGGGTACCGGCGGTTATGTCATCGTGTTCGATGACGTGACTGCACTGATCCAGGCGCAGCGTGACGCCGCCTGGGCCGAAGTGGCACGCCGCCTGGCGCATGAAATCAAGAATCCCCTGACGCCGATCCAGTTGTCGGCCGAACGCATGCGGCACAAGTGTCTCAAAGTGCTGGAGGGGCGCGAGCGCGACCTGCTCGACCGCGGGACGCATACCATCATCGAGCAGGTGGAAGCCATGAAGACCATGGTCAATGCCTTCAGCGAGTACGCACATCCGCCGCATCCGCAACAGGTGTCGGTGGATCTCAATGCACTGGTGCGGCAGGTGGCGGAGCTGTATCGCAGCGATGACATGCAGATCACGCTGCAGCTGGCCGATGATTTGCCCGAGCTGCGCGGAGATCCCGGGCGCCTGCGGCAGTTGCTGCATAATCTGCTGAAGAATGCACTCGAAGCCTCGGCCGGTCGCGACGGCCGGCTTGAGCTTGTCACCAGCGCCGTCGATGATGAGCGTTTTCGCGGCGTGCAGTTGCAGGTGCGTGACTTCGGGCCCGGCTTCAGTGACGAGGTCCTGACACGGCTGTTCGAGCCCTACGTCACGACCAAGTCCCGTGGAACGGGACTGGGCATGCCCATCGTCAAGAAAATCGTGGAAGAACATAACGGTCAGATCGGGGCCGAGAACCTGGCCGACGGGGCGCTGGTGACGATGCGTTTCCCGTTGCCGGTTAACGCGCCATCGGCCTCGATCGGTCCAGCACAGGGAGCTCGCCTCGGCGGGGAAGGCACATGACGGCATCTCATATTCTGGTGGTCGATGACGAACCGGATATCCGCACGCTGGTGCAGGAAATCCTGGAGGATGAGGACTATCACGTGCAGGTGGCCGAGAATGCCGCGGCTGCGCGTGCGGCCTTGCGGCAGCGACGGCCGGATCTGATCCTGCTGGATATCTGGATGCCTGATCAGGACGGGGTATCGCTGCTCAAGGAATGGTCGGAAGGCGCCGGTCTGCCCTGTCCGGTGGTGATGATGTCCGGGCACGGCACCGTGGAAACCGCGGTCGAGGCAACCCGTCTCGGTGCCTACGATTTCATCGAGAAGCCCCTGTCCATGGCCAAGCTGCTGCTGGTTGCCGAACGCGCGCTGGATGCCGATCGGCTGCGGCGCGAGAACGTCGGCTTGCGCCGCCAGGCCGGCACCATTGTCGAACCGGTGGGACGGAGCAGTGCCACCGAAACCCTGCGTAACCAGGTGCAGCGGATCGCCAACCATGACACCTGGGTGCTGATCATGGGTGAGGCGGGCAGCGGCAAACGCACCTATGGCCATTATCTGCATCAGTGCAGCGGTCGACGCAACGGCCCGTTCATCGAGGTTGCCGCCGGTTCCATTGCCGGCAGTGGCGCCGCGCAGGAACTGTTTGGCAGTGAAGAGGGCGGGCGCGTGACTTACGGTCGACTTGAACAGGCCAACAACGGCAGTCTGTTCATCGACGAGGTGGCGGATCTCGACATGCCGGCGCAGGTCCGTCTGCTCAGCGCCCTGAACAGCCAGTCGTTTCATCGGGTAGGCGGCGTCGAGCCGGTGGAGGTCGACGTGCGAGTGCTGGCGGCGACCCGGATGGATCTGGAACAGGAAGTCCAGGAGGGCCGCTTCCGCGAGGATCTCTACTACCACCTGAACGTGGTGCCCTTGCAGATTCCGCCCCTGCGGCAACGACCCGAGGATATCGAGGCGCTGCTCGCTTTCTTCCTCGAGTCCTATCCGAGCCAGGAAGGCCTGCCCAGCCGTCGCCTGAGTACCGCGGCGCGTAACCGCCTGCTGCAGTACCCCTGGCCGGGCAATGTGCGTGAACTGAAGAATCTGGTGCAACGCCTGCTGATTCTCGGCGAGGGGCAGGAAATCGAGCTTTCGGAGGTGGAAGCAGCGCTTGGTGGTGCCGTCGCGCGGGCGGCCGGCGCCGCGGCCGGCGGCCTGGCGATGCCCTTCGATCGGCCGTTGCGCGATGCGCGCGAGGAGTTCGAGCGTCTCTACCTGCAGCATCAGCTGCGCGAGGCCGGCGGCAGCGTCGGTGAGCTGGCGAAACTGGCCGGCATGGAACGCACTCACCTGTACCGCAAACTCAAGGCGTTGGGTATCGACCCCAACGACTACTGAATCCGATGAAGATCATCATCCTCGGTGCGGGTCAGGTGGGCAGGTCGCTGGCGCAGAATCTGGCCAGTGAGGCCAACGACGTCACCATCGTCGACCTTAACCGGCGGCTGCTGGCGGAGATTCAGGACAAACTGGATCTGCGCACCGTGTTCGGTAACGCCACCCATCCGCCGGTGCTGAATCGCGCCGGTGCCGATGATGCGGACATGATCATCGCCGTGACCAACAGCGACGAGGCCAACATGATCGCCTGTCAGGTGGCCTACACGCTGTTTCACACGCCGACCAAGATCGCCCGTGTGCGCGCCGTCGAGTACCTGAACTACCCGCAGCTGTTCTCGCCCGAGGCCCTGCCGGTGGACGTACTGATCAGCCCCGAGCAACTGGTGACCCAGTACATCAAGCGTCTGATCGAACACCCGGGTGCCCTGCAGGTGCTGGATTTCGCCGGCGGCAAGGTGCGGCTGGTCGGTGTGCGCGCCTACTATGGCGGCCTGCTGGTCGGTCACGAACTCAAGACCCTGCGCGAGCACATCTCCGGTGATCACGCCCGCGTTGCCGCGATTTTCCGGCGCGGGAAGGCGATCATTCCTGCGGGCGACACCATCATCGAGGCCGGCGATGAGGTGTTCTTCGTCGCCGCGCGCAAGAACATCCGTGCGGTGATGAGCGAACTGCGGCGGCTGGACAAGCCGATCAAGCGCATCGTGCTGGCCGGTGGGGGGAATATCGGCACGCGTCTGGCGCAGGCGCTGGAGACCCGCTATCAGGTGAAGCTGATCGAGCGCTCGCCGGAGCGCTCGCGCGCCATCGCCGAGGATCTGCGCAAGACAATCGTGCTGCTGGGTGATGCCGCCGACGAGGAACTGCTGCTGGAAGAGAACATCGAGAATACCGACATGTTCTGCGCCCTGACCAACGACGACGAGGCGAACATCCTGTCCGGGATGCTGGCCAAACGGCTGGGCGCACGCATGGTGATGACCCTGATCAATCGTCCGGCCTATGTCGATCTGGTGCAGGG
>PXAT01000128.1 GCA_003565775.1 Ectothiorhodospiraceae bacterium
ATTTTATGCCGCAGCAGTTCAAGAACCCGGCCAATCCGGCCATCCACGAGAAGACGACCGGACCGGAGATATGGGACGCCCTGGACGGGGGCATTGACGCGCTCGTGGCCGGAATAGGAACGGGCGGAACTATCACCGGCGTTTCCCGGTTCATCAAGAAGAACAAGAAGAAAGACATCATTTCCGTCGGAGTCGAGCCCGAAGGAAGCCCTGTGATTTCGCAGCATCTCGCGGGACGGGCACCGCGGCCCGGTCCACACATGATACAGGGGATCGGCGCGGGATTCATACCGGACGTCCTCGACCTGGGCCTTGTTGACCGCGTCGAACAAATCGGCGACGAGGAGGCCATGGAATACGCCCGGCGCTTGACGCGCGAAGATGGAATCATTGCGGGAATCTCCAGCGGCGCGGCCGCTGCCGCGGCGGCGCGGCTGGCTCACGAGCCGGAGTTCAAGGATAAAACAATCGTCGTTATCCTGCCCGACTCCGGCGAACGGTATTTATCAACCATGCTTTTTGACGAAGAACTCTAAAAAGAACAATTGAACCGCTAATGAACGCTAATGAACGCTAATACTTTCCTACATTCGCGTCTATTCGCGTTAATTCGTAGGAGATAATTCAAGGAGGTTATGCAAATCCAATTTTACAGGAAAAAAAGATTTGACCTTAAATTCGCTCTATTATATCTGATCTGTGTTGAGTCTGGACTTCCAGGAATCAGGATGTTTATGGAGGTTTTGAACGGCCACGATCAGAATTGTGTTGCTCCTGATTTGGTAGATCAAGCCGTAAGGAAATCTGTTCGTTCGACAACGACGAGTGCGTTTTGAAAGAGGCGCCCAAGCATTTGGAAACCGCAGGATTCGATCTATTGTTCTATTAACCTCCGCCGCGAATTCGTAACCAAGACCTTCGCTCTGTAGGTTGTAATATGCGATAGTCTCGATAAATTCAGCGTCAGCCGGATCAAGAAATTCGATTCTCATGACTCTTGCTTATTGATTTTCTCAAAGACTCGGCTGGCAGGGATGGCCTTAATTTTGCCTTGATCGTAGGCATCAATGCGATCTTCAGCCTCTTTTGCCCAGCGTGTGTCGATTTCTTCGCAGGAGGGACGGTCAAAACTCGAAAGAATTTGCTCTACCAATTCAGCGCGCTCTACTGGCGGCAAATGAATGGCTTTTTCGAAGACTTGCTGTGTTCGGGCTGTCATGATTACCTCGCTTTCTCAAGATAAAGTTACTTCAGCAGGTTAATTTTAAATATTCCTTTTAATGAGGTTCCGATAAGGCATCCCGAGTTCCGTGGCCAGCGCCTTGAAACAGGCCGCTGTTGCCTTATCCAGGCGCATCGCGACTGGTTGTTTGATCGCATTGACATATGGATTCCGCTCTCCATTCCTCTTCGTAAAGTCGTAATGCGATTTCATAATCACACGTAGCTGATCACGGGAGCGAGACGGAGCGCCTTCAGAGTCCGTCTGTGGAGCTTGAGTCGCTGGACTTCGTGCATCGTGTCGGCGGTCATGTAGCTCTCTCCGCAGTTCGGGCAGGCGATAACCGGAATATGGTCGATGACGACCATGTCTTCGCCCTTCCCATAAGATCGAGAGACACGCTTGGTCCTCGCCCCGTCTTGTCCGCAAACGTCACAGATCATGGTGTCACTCCTCATAATGTATAGGCCGTGAGAAACACGACCTTGCCTGTCATGGCGATCTTTACGACGGTTTCCGCACCGACGCCGCCGATGGTTTGCCCCCGAATACTGTACTTCCTTTCGCCTGTCATGCGATCCTTCTGTGTCTCGACGACCTCCCCAGTGAAAACGATATGTTCCAAATCGTACACGGTGAAGTCGTCGGCATCCAACTCGTCGTCGGCATGAAGCGTCACCACGTATCGACGCTCAAGCACCAAGCGGCGTATCCGCGTCAAAATTCGATTCAACATGGATATATTATACTCCGATGCCCTTCTATGTCAATCATGCCGAACGAACACGGACATCATGCCGAACGGCGCGTTGGTCGGTGCCTCGCGCCGACTGTCTCGCGTGACAACGGTGTCGCTTGGAAGCCGCTATCCCGCCGTTTCTTTTCCCGTCGTTCGGTCCGCCAGGAGTTCCCCGCCGATACCCACGTTGTCCGGGGTGTTCTCTTTGATCAGGATGACTATCGCCTGCTTCGGCAATCCGTAGGCTTTCACCGCGGCATCGGTGACGGTCTTGATCAGTTCCCGCTTCCTGGCGACGTCCTCAATTCGCGGGCCTTCCAGCGTGATGTTCGGCATCTCGACCTCCTTTTCTCTTCCGCTTCCAACGTCAGCCTTAAGGCGCGAGTTATAGCGAGTCGTCTCCGAGGGCTTGTTGGCGCTTTATTTCCGGAACATCTCGGCCAAGACGTTTAGCACATGATCCACAGCGCTGGAGGAAAGACGACCCCGTTTCTTGACGAGCCGTCTTTTGTCAATCGTCCGAATCTGATCGAGCACGATTTGACCCTCGACTCCCTGGAACGTGCACGGTACCCGCGTCGGATAGTCACGCCCCTTGGTGGTCATGGGCGCAATGATAACAGTTCCGATGTGGTGGTTCATCTCGTCCGGAGAGATAACCGTGCAGGGTCTCGTCTTCTTGATCTCGTGTCCGATCGTTGGATCAAGGGCAATCAGAAACACATCGAAGCGGTTTATTTCCATTGCCATTCCTCGTCGTCCCATCGGGTCGAGACCGGACGCTCAACAAGCAGCTTGTCGTCTCCAGCACGGGCCATCCGTGCAAAGGCATCCGCCCACCCGGCACGCGATTTTCGCGGGGCATGGATGAGAATCATACAATCTCGAACATCCATTTCCACCTGCTCCGTAAGGCCGCACTGCTCGATAAAGGGCTTCGGAATCCGAATGCCTCGCGAGTTGCCGATTGGTATAAGAGTTGTTTTCATAGATATATGTAATCACATTGTAACCACCGCGTCAACTCCCAAATGTCTCCGTTTTTCGAGTGGCGCTCTAACGCTCGACATCTGGAGCGGCACTTTAGCGACGTGCCCGGCAGGCCGTTGTTCCGCGTTTTCATAGACAAGGCTCAGGAGAAAGCGACAATTGATTTTTCCTTGCCTTCCTTGCCTTTTAATTCTTTTCTTGACACCTTTATTAGGGCTCCCTAATATTGCGCGTCATGAATAAGAAGGATGTCGATGTGGGAGCTTTGTCGCTGTCCCAACAGCAGTATGTTGAGGTCATAAGCGA
>PXAT01000019.1 GCA_003565775.1 Ectothiorhodospiraceae bacterium
AAAGCGGCATGGGCGGTTTCAGGTTTCAGGTTTCAGGTTTCAGGTTTCAGGTTTCAGGTTTCAGGTTTCAGGTTTCAGGTTTCAGGTTTCAGGTTTCAGGTTGAGGCTCGACCCACCCGGGAGGCCTGTCAATGCCTCGGCCCGATTGTCCCCCAACACTGAAACCCGAACACCGAAACCTTTTCATCCATCCATAAAAAAACCGGGCCTGAGCCCGGTTCCTTGTGCGCCCAAAGGCGATTTACTCTGCCGCAGCCTCTTCCTTCGGCGGCTCGGCGTCGACCATCGCCGCCGGGCGGTCAACCAGTTCGACGAAAGCCATCGGCGCGTTGTCGCCGGGGCGGAAGCCGCACTTCAGGATCCGCAGATAGCCGCCCGGCCGTGCCTTGTAGCGCGGACCCAGCTCGGCGAACAGCTTGCCAACCGCAACCTTGTCGCGCAGCCGCGAGAAGGCCAGACGCCGCTTGGACACCGTGTCTTCCTTGGCCAGGGTGATCAGCGGCTCCGCGACGCGGCGCAGCTCCTTCGCCTTGGGCAGGGTGGTCTTGATCGCTTCATGCTCGATCAGACTCGAGGTCATGTTACGGAACATGGCCTGACGGTGGCTGCTGTTCCGATTCAGCTTTCGGCCGGATTTCCGATGACGCATCGCTCTATACCTTCTCTAATCAGTCGGGGCTTGCTGCCGGGTCGCCAGTGCGCCCTCAGCCCGCCGCATGTTCGCGTTCACCCAGTCCGGCAGGCGGCCATTCATCGAGGCGCATGCCGAGCGACAGACCATGGGAGGCCAGAACCTCCTTGATCTCGGTGAGGGATTTCTTGCCGAGGTTCGGCGTTTTCAGCAGTTCCACTTCGGTGCGCTGGACCAGATCACCGACGTAATGGATGCTTTCCGCCTTGAGGCAGTTGGCCGAACGCACGGTCAGTTCGAGATCATCGATCGGACGCAGCAGGACCGGATCCACATCCGGCTCGGCACCGTCGGTCTCGATCTGCTCGTCACCGCCTTCCAGCGCGACAAACACCGACAGCTGATCCTGCATCAGTCCGGCGGCGAAGCGAATGGCTTCTTCCGGTTCGATGACGCCGTTGGTCTCGATTTCCATGACCAGCTTGTCCAGGTCGGTGCGCTGTTCGACACGCGCCGCCTCGACACTGTAGGAAACGCGCCGCACCGGGCTGAAGCTGGCATCCAGCTGCAGACGACCGATCGGCCGGTCTTCGTCCAGTTCGCGCTGGGTCACGGCCTCGTAGCCGCGTCCGCGCAGCACCCGCAGGGTCATGTTCAGCTCACCGCTCTTGGTCAGCGTGGCCAGAACCAGATCCGGGTTCTTGATCTCGACGTCGTGTCCGGTCTCGATGTCACCGGCCGTGACGACGCCTTCGCCCTTCTTCTTCAGGGTCAGCGTCGCCTCGTCCTTGGCATGCATGCGAACCGCGAGGTTCTTCAGGTTGAGCAGGATATCGACGACATCTTCCTGCACACCCTCGATGGCGGTGTACTCGTGCAACACACCTTCGATCTCGGCTTCCACCACCGCAAAACCGGGCATGGAAGACAACAGAATACGCCGCAGCGCATTACCGAGCGTGTGACCGAAACCCCGCTCCAGCGGTTCGATGGTGACGCGTGCCTGGCGGCTGCCCTGCACTTGCACATCGACGATCCGCGGCTTGAGGAATTCCTTGAACTGAGCCTGCATTGGCACGTCTCTCTCTCGAATAACTGGTGAGTGACCGTCGACCACCCGACTCCTTACTTGGAGTAGAGCTCGACCACAAGGCTCTCGTTGATCTCGGCGGACAGGTCGCCCCGCTCCGGCCGGGCCTTGTAGGTACCCACGAAGTTCTTGCTGTCCACCTCGACCCAGTCGACCAGGCCGTTCTGCTGCGCCATTTCCAGCGCTGCCTGAATCCGGCCCTGCTTCCGCGACTTCTCGCGGATGGTGATCTCGTCACCCGGCTGCACCTGATAGGACGGAATATTCACGCTCTGGCCGTTCACCAGAATCGCGCGATGACTGACCAGCTGACGCGACTCGGAGCGCGTGGACCCGAAACCCATCCGCCAGCAGACGTTGTCGAGACGGGACTCCAGCAGCTGCAGCAACCGCTCGCCGGTCGACCCCTTGAGCCGTGCCGCTTCCTTGTAGTAGTTCCGGAACTGCTTCTCGAGCACACCGTAAATGCGGCGCAGCTTCTGCTTTTCGCGCAGCTGCAGGCCGTAATCCGACACACGGGTGCGACGCTGGCCGTGCTGGCCGGGCGGCGTGTCGAGCTTACACTTGCTCTCCAGCGGCCGGACGCCACTCTTCAGAAACAGATCCGTCCCTTCACGGCGGGACAGCTTGCACTTGGGACCGATATACCTAGCCATTCAGGGACTCCACTGCGTCAGACGCGACGCTTCTTGGGCGGACGGCAGCCGTTGTGCGGGATCGGCGTCACGTCGGAAATATGAGTGATCTTGAAACCGGCGTTGTTCAGTGCGCGCACGGCCGACTCGCGACCCGGACCCGGGCCCTTGACCCGCACTTCCAGATTCTTGAGACCGTAATCCTTCGCTGCCTGGCCGGCCCGGTCAGAGGCCACCTGCGCGGCGAACGGCGTGCTCTTGCGCGAACCGCGGAAGCCACTGCCGCCGGAGCTCGCCCAGCTGAGCGCATTGCCCTGCCGATCGGTAATCATGATGATGGTGTTGTTGAAGGTCGCGTTGATGTGCGCGATCCCATCCACCACGTTCTTGTTCACGCGCTTGCGTGAACGTGTCGTCGCTTTCGCCATAGCGCTTGTTCCTAGTTAATGACTCGACGAGGCAGGCATGCAGCCTACTTCCGGACCGCGCGACGCGGGCCCTTGCGGGTACGCGCGTTAGTACGGGTCTGCTGACCACGCACCGGCATACCGCGACGATGACGAATACCACGGTAGCAACCGAGATCCATCAGCCGCTTGATGTCCATGGCGTTCTTGCGTCGCAGATCGCCCTCGACGAGGTGCTTGGCAACCTCGGCGCGCAGCGCTTCCACTTCCTGCTCCGCGAGATCGCGAATCTTGCGGTCCTCGGCAACACCGGCCGCCTTGCAGATATCGGCGGACAGCGAGCGGCCGATGCCGAAAATGGCGGTCAGACCAATGACGGCATGCTTCTGGACCGGAATATTGACGCCAGCAATACGCGCCATGTGTCGAACTCCCAGATTGTGCGGAAAACCCGCAATGTTAGCGAATCAATGCCTGATTTCGCAAGATTGGCCGGGGACTTATCCCTGGCGCTGCTTGTGCCGGGCGTCGGTGCAAATGACACGCACTGCGCCACCGCGGCGGATGATCTTGCAGTTCCGGCAAATCTTCTTCACCGAAGCGCGTACCTTCATGTTCTTTCTCCAAAATCGTTAAGCCGCCACGCGAAGGGCGCGGATGATACCAGAAAACCGGGATCATGTGAGGGCTTTTCTTGTCTCGCCGCGCTCAGAGGCTACCGCGGTACGCCGGAGCGTCCGTAACCCTTCAGGTTTGCCTTCTTCATCAACGGCTCGTACTGGTGTGACACCAGGTGCGACTGCAGCTGTGCCATGAAATCCATCACCACAATGACGATGATCAACAGCGAGGTACCGCCGAAGTAGAACGGTACGTTCCAGTACAGGATCAGGAACTCCGGCAACAGACATACCGCGGTGATGTAAATCGCCCCGACCGCGGTCAGTCGCGTCATCACGCCGTCGATGTAGCGCGCCGTCATCTGCCCCGGACGAATCCCGGGGATGAAGGCACCGGACCGCTTCAGGTTGTCGGCCGTGTCCTTCGAATTGAACACCAGCGCGGTGTAGAAGAAACAGAAGAACACGATCGCCAACGCGTAGAACATGACGTACAGCGGCTGACCCGGGCGCAACGTGTTCGCCATGTACGAGATCAGACCGCCGCCTTCCGGATCACTGAACCAGGTGCCGAGCGTCGCCGGGAACAGGATGATGCTGGATGCGAAGATCGGCGGAATAACCCCTGCCATGTTCAGCTTCAGCGGCAGGTGCGTGGCCTGCCCCTGCATCATCTTGCGGCCCTGCTGGCGCTTCGCGTAATTCACGGTAATGCGCCGCTGCCCGCGCTCGACAAACACCACGAACGCGGTGATGGCGAGCATGCCGATGAACAGGAACGCCACCAGCGCCATGCTCAACTCACCGGTCCGCGCCAGTTCCAGGGTGCCACCGAAGGCGCCCGGCAGACCGGCAACGATGCCCGCGAAGATGATGATCGAGATCCCGTTACCGATGCCGCGCTCGGTAATCTGCTCACCGAGCCACATCAGGAACATCGTGCCCGTCGCGAGCGTGATCGTCCCGGTAAAGGTGAAACCGAAATCGAATTCGCTGGCATCGCCGAGCGTGACGCCCTGGTTCTGCAGCGCGACAGTGACGCCGATGCCCTGCACAATCGCCAGACCCAGCGCACCATACCGCGTGTACTGCGTGATCTTGCGCCGCCCCGCCTCGCCTTCCTTCTTCAGGCGCTCAAGGCTGGGCACAACGGCGGTCAGCAGCTGCATGATAATCGCCGACGAGATGTACGGCATGATGCCGATGGCGAAAATACTGAGCCGCTCGAGCGCACCGCCCGAAAACATGTTGAACATGTCCAGGATCGTGCCCTGCTGACGTTCGAACATGTCCTGCATCGCACCCTGATCGATGCCCGGAATGGTCAGATGCGACCCGATCCGGAACACGATCAGTGCGATCAGCACAAACATCAAACGCTGACGGACTTCCGTCAGCTTGGCGATACCACCGATTGACGACATACGCGCTTAGCCCGTCCGGCCAGGGAAATGGATCACTCCTCGACTTTCCCGCCGGCCTGCTCGATGGCAGCGCGGGCACCCTTGGTCACCGCCACACCACGCACGGTCACCGGACCTTTCAACTCACCGGACAGGATGATCTTGGCCGACTTCGCCTGCTGCGAGATGATGTTCGCCGACTTCAGGCTCAGCAGATCCACGTCACCTTCCACCAGATGCAGCTCGGAGAGCCGGACCTCGTCGTGGAAACGCGCGGAACGCGAGCGAAAGCCGACTTTCGGCACCCGCCGCTGCAGCGGCATCTGGCCGCCCTCGAAACCAACCTTGTGGTAACCGCCGGACCGGGAATGCTGGCCCTTGTGGCCACGGCCGGCAGTCTTGCCATTACCCGAGGCAATACCGCGACCGACGCGCTTGGGGTCTTTCTTGCTGCCCTCGGCGGGCTTCAACGTGTTCAAACGCATGTCAGGCTTCCTCTACCGTGAGCATATAGGACACCTTGTTGATCATGCCCCGGTTCTCGGGGGTGTCCTGTACGATCACGCTATGGTGCATACGGCGCAGTCCGAGCCCGGCCACGCAAGCCTGATGGCTTGCCAGGCGGCCGAACTTGCTGCGGCTCAGCGTCACTTTCAACTGTTTGGTATCGGCCATGACTTCAGCTCCGGATCTCTTCGACGGTCTTGCCACGCTTGGCAGCCACGTCTTCCGGCGAATTCATCGCCTGAAGGCCACGGATTGTCGCCCGCACCACATTGATCGGGTTGCGCGAACCGATGCTCTTGGCGAGCACGTCATGCACGCCAAGAACCTCGAACACCGCACGCATCGCACCACCGGCGATGATCCCGGTACCGTCGGATGCCGGCTGCATGAACACCTTGCTGGCGCCATGTTCGGCCGTCACCGGGTACTGCAGCGTGCCGCCGTTCAGGCTGACATTCACCATGCTGTTGCGGGCCTTTTCCATCGCTTTCTGGATCGCGGCCGGCACTTCGCGCGCCTTGCCGTAACCGAAACCGACCCGTCCCGCGCCATCACCGACGACGGTCAGGGCGGTGAAGCCGAACTGGCGACCACCCTTCACGACCTTCGCCACACGATTGACGGTGATCAGCTTTTCCTGCATCCCGTCATTGCTGTCATTCATCGCCATGGTATTGCCCCTGGTCAGAACTGCAGGCCGGCTTCACGCGCGGCATCCGCCAGCGCCTGAACTCGACCGTGATATTTGAAGCCGGACCGGTCGAAGGCGACCGACTCGACGCCGGCGGCCTTGGCACGCTCGGCGATCAGCTTGCCGACTTCCGCCGCCGCGTCGCGGTTTCCCGTGCTCGCCAGCCGCTGCCGAAGCTCCTTGTCGAGCGTGCTCGCGGCGGCGAGGGTGTATCCCCCGTCGCGCCCGATCACCTGGGCATAGATATGCCGCGGCGTACGATGAATGCTCAGGCGAAACGCACCGAGTTCGCGGATCTTCATCCGGGCACGGCGAGCGCGACGCATGCGAGAGGTTTTCTTGTCCATGATCAGTTACCCGCCTACTTCTTCTTGGCTTCTTTCATGACCACACGTTCGTCCGCGTAGCGCACGCCCTTGCCCTTGTAGGGCTCCGGCGGGCGATAGGCGCGAATCTGCGCGGCCACTTCGCCAACCAGTTGCTTGTCGATGCCCTTGACCAGAATTTCGGTCTGGCTCGGCGTCTCGACGGTAATGCCATCCGGCACGGCATGGTTCACCGGGTGCGAAAACCCGAGCGTCAGGTTCAGGGACTTGCCCTGGGCCTGCGCGCGATAACCGACACCGCGCAGCTCGAGCTTGCGCTCGAAGCCGTTACTCACGCCATTCACCATGTTGGCGATAATGGCGCGGGTCGTGCCGGTAATGGCGACCGTACCCTGCCGCTCGCCCATCGGGCTGCACTGCAGTTCGTCGCCTTCCTGAACCACCTTCACCTGCGGATGCAGGTTCATGTTCAGCTCGCCCTTGGAGCCCTTCACCACGACCTTCTGGCCATCGATGGTGACAGTCACACCCGAAGGGATACTGATCGGTTTCTTTGCTACTCGGGACATGATGAATCCTGCCTCAGAATACTTCGCACAGGACCTCGCCACCGATACCGGCGGCGCGGGCGGCACGATCACTCATAACCCCGCGGGAGGTGGAGATGATCGCCACTCCCAACCCACCCCGGATCTGGGGCAGGGACGCGGTGTCCTTGTAAATGCGCAGGCCGGGACGGCTGATCCGCTTGATCTTCTCGATCACCGGCGCGCCCTGGAAATACTTGAGCTTCACCACCAGCTGCGGCTTCCTGTCGCCTTCGATGCGGAAGTCCTCGATGTAGCCTTCGTCCTTCAGCACATTGAGGATGGCCTGCTTCTGGCGCGACGCAGGGATGGATACCTCCGCCTTGACCGCAGCCTGGGCGTTGCGGATCCGGGTCAGCAGATCTGCGATGGGATCGGTCATGCTCATGATCGTTACCTGTTTACCGATTGCCGGGACGCTGTTGCGTCTTACCAGCTTGACTTGGTCAGGCCGGGAATCATCCCGTCCATGGCGGCTTCGCGAAGCTTGTTCCGGCCGAGCCCGAACTTGCGGTAGTAACCGCGCGGACGACCGGTGACGCGACAGCGATTGCGTCCGCGCACGGGGCTCGCGTCCCGCGGCATCTTCTGCAAGCGCTCTTGCGCTTCCATCTTTTCCTCGGGCGAGGCTTCGGGATTCTGAATCACGACCTTCAGCGCCTTGCGCTTCGCCGCGTACTGCAGGACAAGCTTCTTACGCTTGTCTTCCCGAGCCACCATGGAACGCTTCGCCATATCCGACCTCTACCTATTTCCGCAACGGAAAATTGAATGCCTCGAGGAGGGCCTGACCTTCCTCGTCAGTGCGCGCGCTGGTGGTAATGGTCACATCCAGCCCGCGAATCATGTCGACCTTGTCGAATTCCAGCTCCGGGAAAATGATCTGTTCCCGCACGCCGAAACTGTAGTTTCCGCTGCCATCAAACGACTTCGCCGGCAGTCCCCGGAAATCGCGAATCCGCGGCGCAGCGACGTTGATCAGCCGGTCCAGGAATTCCCACATGCGGTCGCGCCGCAGCGTGACCTTGCAGCCGATCGGCCACCCATCGCGAATCTTGAAGCCGGCGATCGACTTGCGCGAATAGGTCACGACCGGCTTCTGCCCGGCGATCGTCGCCATGTCCTTGGTGGCGTGCTCAAGGATCTTCTTGTCCTTCACCGCTTCGCCAAGACCCATGTTCAACGACACCTTGCGGATGCGCGGCACCTGCATGACGTTCTTGTAACCGAACCGCTCGACGAGCTGCCCGATCACTTCATCTTTGTACTGTTGCGCGAGCCTAGCCATGACCTTATCCATCAACCAGTTCGTTGTTGGACTTGTAGAACCGCGCCTTGCGCCCGTCCTCAAGCACCTTGATACCGACCCGATCACCCTTACCGGTGGCCGGGTTGTAGTGCGCGATATTGGAAATATGCAGCGGCGCTTCCTTGCTCTGGATGCCGCCGGATTCCCCGCGCTGCGGATTGGCCTTCACGTGCTTCTTGATCATGTTCACGTTCTCGACGACAACCTTGTCGTTGTCATGGAGTACGCGAACGACCGTGCCGCGACGACCCTTGTCCTTTCCGGCGATAACAATCACGTCATCGCCCTTCTTGATCTTCTGCATGACGTCTTCGCCTCAGAGAACTTCCGGTGCCAGCGAGATGATCCGCATGAACCGCTCGGTGCGCAGTTCGCGGGTCACCGGGCCGAACACGCGGGTACCGATGGGCTGCAGCTGGTTGTTGAGCAGCACCGCGGCGTTACCGTCGAAACGAATCAGCGACCCGTCCGGACGACGAACACCGTGCCGGGTGCGCACCACCACCGCGTTGTAAACTTCACCTTTCTTGACGCGACCCCGCGGGATCGCATCCTTGACGCTGACCTTGATGATGTCCCCGATCGCTGCATACCGGCGCTTGGACCCACCAAGCACCTTGATACACATCACCCGGCGGGCACCGCTGTTGTCGGCAGCGTCCAAAAGCGTTTGCATCTGAATCATGGCGTTCTACCCGATTTCCGTTGTTCGCGTGGCCAGCGGTCTCAGCGCTGGGCGCGCTCGATGACTTCCACCAGGCGCCAGGTCTTGGTCTTGGACAGCGGCCGGCACTGCTCGATCGACACCACATCGCCTTCCTGGCACTGGTTGTCCGCATCGTGCGCATGCAGCTTGCTGGACCGGCGAATGAACTTGCCGTACAGCGGATGCTTCACCAGCCGCTCGATGAGCACGGTCACCGTCTTGTCCGCTTTGGAACTGACAACGCGTCCGGTCTGGGTGCGTGCCACCTTGGTCTGTTCACTCATGACTGTTCACCCGCCTTCCGTTTTTCATTCAGGACGGTCTTGATCCGTGCCACGTCCCGGCGCGCCTTCTTGACCAGGTCCGGCCGGCTCAACTGCCCGGTCGCGGACTGCATGCGCAGGTTGAACTGCTCCTTGCGCTTCTCGATCAGTTCCGCCTGCAGCGCCGCTTCGTCCTTTTCCCGCAGTTCTTTCACGTCCATCACATCACCGTCCGGGTCACAAAGCGGACCTGTAACGGAAGCTTTGCCGCAGCCAGGCGAAACGCCTCGCGCGCCACTTCTTCCGTCACGCCCTCGATTTCATATATCACGCGGCCGGGCTGGATCTTCGCCGCCCAGTGATCCACGTTGCCCTTACCCTTACCCTGCCGCACTTCCAGCGGCTTCGAGGTAATCGGCGTATCCGGGAAAATCCGGATCCACACCTTGCCGCCACGTTTCACGTAACGGTTGATGGCACGCCGTCCCGCCTCGATCTGGCGCGCGGTAATCGGGCCCCGCGTGGTCGCCTTGATGCCGAACTCGCCAAAGCTGACCTTGTCGCCGCGAGTCGCCAGGCCGTTGTTCCGGCCCTTCTGCTGCTTGCGAAATTTCGTTCGCTTCGGTTGCAACATACCTGCTGATCCTTATCCCTTAGGCGCCGGCGCGATCCGCGCCCTTCGCCTTGGTGTCCGTTGCCGAGAACACGTCCGGCTCCAAGATTTCGCCCTTGAACACCCAGACCTTCACGCCAATGATGCCGTAGGTGGTCTTGGCTTCGGCGAACCCGTAGTCAATGTTTGCGCGCAGGGTATGCAGCGGCACCCGGCCTTCGCGATACCATTCACTGCGCGCGATCTCCGCGCCGTTCAGACGTCCGGCGACGTGGATCTTGATCCCGCCCGCTCCGAGCCGCATGGAATTGCCCACGGCCCGCTTCATCGCACGCCGGAACATGATGCGACGCTCGAGCTGCTGGGCAACGTTCTCGGCCACCAGCTGCGCATCGAGTTCCGGCTTGCGGATTTCCTCGATGTTGACCTGCACCGGAACACCCATCAGTGCGCTGATCTGCCGCTTCAGCGCCTCGATGTCTTCACCCTTCTTGCCGATGACCATCCCGGGCCGCGCGGTGTGAATCGTCACCAGCGCGTTACGGGCCGGCCGCTCGATCTGGATCCGGCTGACCGAGGCGTGCGAGAGCTTCTTCTTGATGAACTCGCGCACCTTCAGGTCTGTGTTCAGGTAATCACCGAACTCGTTGCTGTTGGCGTACCACATGGACCGCCATTCTTCGGTAATACCCAGGCGGAACCCGGTCGGGTGAATCTTGTGTCCCATACAGCCCCCTACTCAGCCACTTTGACAGTGATGTGGCTGGTGCGCTTGAGAATGCGATTGGCGCGACCCTTGGCCCGCGGCTGGATCCGCTTGTACACCGGACCCTCGTCGACGAACACGGTGGAGACCACCAGTTCATCGATGTCCGCACCATCGTTGTGCTCGGCGTTGGCGATCGCCGACAGCAGGATCTTCTTGACCACCGCAGCCCCTTTCTTCGGGCTGAAATCAAGAATCTGCAGGGCGCTACCAACCCGCTTGCCGCGAATCTGATCCGCCACCAGGCGAACCTTCTGCGGCGAGATGCGCGCGAACTTCAATTTTGCTGCGACTTCCATCAGCCCCTACCTCTTGGACTTCTTGTCCGCCATGTGCCCGCGATACGTCCGGGTACCGGCGAATTCGCCCAGCTTGTGGCCGACCATGTTCTCGGAGACGAGCACCGGAACATGCTGACGACCGTTGTGGACAGCAATGGTCAGACCCACCATGTCCGGAAGGATCATGGAACGACGCGACCAGGTCTTGATCGGGCGCTTGGAGTTCGCCTCCGCAGCCTCTTCCACCTTCTTCAGAAGGTGCAGATCAACAAATGGACCTTTCTTGATTGAACGTGGCACGAATCACCAACCTCTAGCTGCGTTTGTTCTTGCTACGCGAACGCACAATGAACTTGTCGGTACGCTTGTTCGACCGGGTCTTGTAACCCTTGGTCGGCATACCCCACGGAGATACCGGGTGACGACCGCCCGAGGTGCGGCCTTCGCCGCCACCGTGCGGGTGATCCACCGGGTTCATCACCACACCGCGGACCGTCGGACGCACACCGCGCCAGCGCGTTGCACCGGCCTTGCCCAGCGACCGCAGGTTATGTTCGGCATTGCCGACTTCACCCACCGTGGCCCGGCACTCCGACGGCACCTTGCGCATCTCGCCGGAGCGCAGGCGCAGCGTCGCATAACGACCTTCGCGCGCTACCAGCTGCACCGCCGCACCGGCGGCACGGGCGAGCTGCGCACCCTTTCCGGGGCGCAGTTCAATGCAGTGCACCTGGGTACCGAGCGGGATGTTCCGCAGCGGCAGCGAATTGCCCGGCTTGATCGGCGCTTCCTCGCCGGACTGCACCTTGGTGCCGACCGCCACGCCGCGAGGCGCGATAATATACCGTCTCTCGCCGTCCGCATAAAGTACCAATGCAATATTGGCACTCCGGTTCGGATCATATTCCAGCCGTTCGACGGTACCGGGCACGCCATCCTTGGTGCGCTTGAAGTCGATGACCCGATACTGCTGCTTGTGACCGCCACCACGATGACGCGTGGTGATCCGGCCGGCGTTGTTCCGGCCGCCGGTCTTGGTCTTCTTCTCCACCAGGGGCGCGTACGGCGCACCCTTGTGCAGCTGATCGTTCCGGACGGAAACGACGAAGCGCCGGCCCGGTGATGTTGGTTTTGCCTTGAGCAGTGCCATGATTCTTGCCCGTTGCCTCTAACGGAAACTTATTCGCCACCCAGGAGATCGATATCCTGGCCGGCCTCGAGGGCCACATAGGCCTTCTTCCAGTTGGAGCGGCGTCCACTGATACGGCCAAAGCCTTTCGCCTTGCCCTTCATCAGCGCGGTCTTGACGCCCGCCACCTTGACGTCAAACAGTGTTTCCACCGCCTGACGGATCTCGTTCTTGTTCGCATCCCGCGCGACCCGGAACACCACCTGGTTGCCGGAATCGGCGACATTGGTGGTCTTCTCCGACACATGCGGTGCAAGCAGGATCTGGTACAAGCGTT
This sequence comes from Ectothiorhodospiraceae bacterium, assembly GCA_003565775.1. GTDB lineage: Bacteria > Pseudomonadota > Gammaproteobacteria > Nitrococcales > Aquisalimonadaceae > Methylonatrum. Next base: position 12,302 of record PXAT01000019.1, read on the forward strand.
CCTGATTCATGCCAGCCACTCCTCAACACGCTTCAGCGCGTCCACCGTGATCAGCACATTGGCGAAACCGACCAGTCGCAGCGGGTCCAGCCCGGCCACGTCGGTCACATCGACCTTGTGCAGATTGCGCGAGGCGAGAAACAGGTTCTCGGTCACGTCTTCGGTGATGATCAGAACATCGTCCAGCTGGTAATCGGCCAGAACCGCCAGCAACGACTTGGTCTTCGGCGCGTCGACGTCGATCTTCTCCACCGCAATCAGGCGATCCTGACGTGCGAGCTCGGAGAAGATGGACGCGATACCGGCACGGTAGGCCTTCCGATTCACCTTCTGGCCATGATCCTGCGGCCGGGCGGCAAACGTGACACCACCCTTGCGCCAGATCGGGCTGCGGGTGGTACCGGCGCGGGCACGACCGGTGCCCTTCTGCCGCCACGGCTTGGCGCCGCCGCCGCTGACCTGCGAGCGCGTCTTCTGGGCACGGGTGCCGGAGCGCGCGCCGGCCAGATAGGCCGTCACGATCTGGTGCACCAGCGACTCGTTGAAGTCACGACCGAAGACCGCGTCGGACACCGATGCGGTGCCGCCATTACGAATCTGCAGTTCCATTACGCCTCACCTCCCGTGCGCGCCTTGACCGCCGGGTGAACCATGACATCGCTGCCGGTCGCACCCGGGACGGCGCCCCGGATCAGAATCAGGTTGCGCTCGGCGTCGACCCGGACCACCTGCAGGTTCTGCTCGGTCATCCGCTTGTTGCCCATCTGACCGGCCATCTTCTTGCCCTTGAGCACCCGGCCCGGCGTCTGCGCCATGCCGATGGAACCCGGTGCGCGGTGCGCCAGCGAGTTGCCGTGGGTGGCGTCCTGGGTCCGGAAGTTGTGCCGCTTGACCGCGCCGGCAAAACCCTTGCCCTTGCTGGTCCCTCTCACATCAACCATCTGGCCGGCCTCGAACACGTCAACCTTCAGTTCGCCGCCGACTTCCAGCTCGTCGCCTTCTCCGTCCGCAAGGCGGAATTCCCAGAGGCCGCGACCGGCCTCCACACCCGCTTTCGCGTACTGGCCGGCCGCGGGCTTGGTAACCCGGGACGGGCGGCGCGAACCGGTAGTGACCTGAATCGCACGATACCCGTCGCTCTCGACCTGCTTGAGCTGGGTAATGCGATTCGGGGTCGCCTCGATCACGGTCACGGGCACGGACACACCATCTTCGGTGAACACCCGTGTCATGCCGCGTTTACGACCGACGATTCCGATAGCCATCGTTACTTCCTCAGAGACAAAGAGCCCGGCCGTGGCATCCACGGCCCGGGCTCATGCTATTCGCGCAAGCCTTAGTAAAGCTTGATCTGGACGTCGACCCCGGCCGCCAGATCGAGCTTCATCAGCGCGTCGACGGTCTTGTCGGTGGGGTCGATGATATCCATCAGCCGCTTGTGGGTGCGGATCTCGTACTGATCACGCGCATCCTTGTTGACGTGCGGCGAAATAAGCAAAGTGAACTTTTCCTTCTTCGTCGGCAGCGGAATCGGACCACGCACCTGGGCGCCTGTCCGCTTCGCCGTTTCGACGATTTCACCGGCTGACGTATCAATCAGCCGATGATCGAAGGCCTTCAAACGAATACGAATCTTCTGATTAGCCATTGACCCTTACTCGAGAATCTTGGAGACGACGCCGGCACCGACGGTGCGGCCGCCTTCGCGGATCGCAAAACGCAGACCATCTTCCATCGCGATCGGCGCGATCAGGGTCACCGTCATCTTCACGTT
>PXAT01000057.1 GCA_003565775.1 Ectothiorhodospiraceae bacterium
ATAGTACATATCTCCTTCATCATCTTGGCCCCCTGTTAAACCAGAAGTACTAAGATAAATGTTGAATTCTGTATCTTCTGTAGCTTCGGTTAAAGTCACTTCAAAAACAGCCCCGTTACCATCATAAAAGTTCTCTTCGACAAAAATCCCACCTTCAGGATCGAGAAGATCTAAAGTAATTCTAGCACCATTTTGAGTGAATAAATACTCAATTTGGTATATGTCAGAATCGTCTACAGGCTCTTCAGTGTCAAATATCCACCAACCTTCTGCAGCATCTGTTCTCTCAGCAATCTCTGTAAATTCTGATTCTGTGAAGTTACCTCTAAATACATATCCTCCTCTTGTTCCGTCCGGATTTGTTGCAGACCAAAGTCTGTCACCACTTTTGACGGTTGACTGTGTCCTATCGCTAAGGTCTTCAAAAACAAGTTCATCTCTTCCTTCAGGTGAACTTGTAGTTAATCTTATAACCCTGGTAATTTCAGAATCTACTCTTCCTTCTTGAATCACAACCACGTTGTTTCTTCTTAAAGGTTCTGTGTTATCCCAATAGAATCTATCTGAAGAGATATTTTTGAATTCCAATTCTCCTTCATCAACCCTAATCGGATCGAAAGTATATTTCTTTCCTTCAACATTTGTAAATGTCAATTTAAGGTCTCTTCCAGATCTTCTAAATTCTACAACCTCTTTAGCACTATCCTTTAATTCCATTGAAGCAGATTCAAAAGTAAGTTGAATTGTTCCAAATAAAGGATCAACTATGCTTTCACCAATTTCAAGGTAGTTAGATTCTTCAGTATCCAAATAAAGCTCTCCAGGTCTGAATTCGATTTCAATTTTTGTTGTTGCATTCAAAGTTCCTTCAACTCTTGAATAAACACCATCAAGTAGTTCACTATTAAGTTCAACTAATTCTGATGTTTCTTCAATTTCTAAATGAATTTCATCAGCCCCAACAAAAATTTCAACACTTGCAGCAGGAGTTGGAATTGTTTGCATAAATACTCTATTTATGTAAAACTTTTGATCACCGACCCATTCAGTATCCCCTTCACTCACTTGAAACATGTTATTATTTATGGAAATAGTAGCAGTTCCATCATCAGTGTTAGCACCAACGACATCAATTGTGTATTGAGTTCCTTCAACAGTTAGAGTCATAGATTCTCCAACCACTGGCCTTACTGTTTGTGCAGAAGCAAATAATACTAGATTATCTCCCTCTTCCAAATCAGGGTCTACAGTGAATACTCTTCCAGCAATAACAAGCTCTTCCCCTCTTCTCATGTTGGTAAAGTCTACTGCAGAATCAAAATCAATCTCAAGTGTCCAAGCTGCATAATCTGTTTGATCTAGATGTAATACAGGTATAAGGTCTCCTGCAAGTTCTGTGTTCACAACGTAATTTTCAGATTCTCCCAATGAGCCAAAAGTTACAGCGTGCTCTCCAGGATAAAGTCTTTGAGTGTAATCTACAGTTCCACTAGTGTCTCTTATTCTCTGGTCTGCCAAAAGTGTTGGCAAATGAGCACTTGTAAGTCTTTCTCTTAATTCACCAAGGGTTTCCCCAAAGCTAAGGTCATTTCCAGCAGCGGAGATTTTTTCTCGTTCGTCACCAACACCAACAGCAGCCCTAGTTGTGACATGCCCTTCAAGCCAATTTGTAACTTCATCAAGTGCGGCACCATCAGCATGAGTTGCTAAAGTACCATAAACAACAGCTACATCAGCTTGTCCACCTTCAACAAAAGGAGCAGCATTAGCCATAACTGGCACAGCAGTTAATCCCAATGTCAAAAAGGCAGCTCCGAATACTGCAGAAATTTTCTTAAAATTAAATTTCATTCGTTTATTTTATTAACCTCCTTTCAACTCTATAAGATAATTGTCTAGGACAATTTCCACTTTCCAAATAGCCATAGGGTAAGACCATCTGGCTAAGTGAATATGATTCTTGATTTTCAACACCTTTTATTACAATTTTGCTAAACTCTTGACCTTTTAGCTTTTTTTTGTTGTTTGATACCATTTGTGTTTTTTTGCCTCCAACTTGACTTAAGCCAAGTCTTTGCTTGAATATATCTTAATCCCCTATTAGATACTCCTTATTTTCCCGAGGGAAAAATGACACCTTACATTGTAAAGCACCATCAATGTTACTACAAAAAGTGCGTTTTCCTTTAAAAAGCTTACTATAGTCAATTTACCCCTAACCCTAAAAAGTACCCTTTTTTAGGGTTTAATTTATAAAGCTTTTGGTGTCACTTGTTTAATAATACACTTTTTTCAGACAACTCAATCAAAAGATTTATTAACATATGCTTTCTTACTAGTTATATATCATTAAAAAAGATATATAACTATAAAATATATATTATAGATATATAAACAAAAATAATATATATCATAAATTTACCGACGGAAAAATGGCAAAAAAGAAGATAAGAGAGATATCAATAACACAATCGAAAGGAGCCTTTTCAATTTTTTGGGGAAGTAGTGGAATTTCAAAAAAGGATTATAATTTTGAAGGCCTTTCAGCTTTGAGACAACTACTAAGCAACGAAAAAGCAAGAATATTAAACGCAATAAAAACACAAAACCCTTCTTCAATTTACGATTTGGCAAAAAAATTAGGTCGGAGTTTCAAAACTGTAAGCGACGACGTTAAACTTCTAGAAAGATTTGGTTTTATAGAACTTGTCGAGGAGAAAACAAAAAATAGAATTAGACATAAACCTGAAATTGTTGTAGATACAATTACAATTCATTTGAACGTATAATCAAGAATCCATCTTTTTCAACTTCTTAAGAACATCTGAAAATTCTTCTTGGGGCTTTTTTGGGACGCGTTCAACAGGTTTTTGTGGAACTTGTTTTGGTTGCGATATTATTCTTCTTTCAGGCATTCTTTGAGGTCCACGGTGTGCGGGCGGAGAAGGTCTTGAAGGATAATGAGGTGGCATCCCCGGTCTAAATGAAGGGCCCTTATCTTTTCTAAATTTGGATTTTATCTTAAGCAAGAGTTCTCTTAACTTATCTCTAAACATTATTCCCAATACAACTAATACAATAAGTACGATTAAAATTACAATCCAAAACCAAGGAAATGCCTCTTCTTCTTTAATTGGTTCAATATATTCCGGGAAATCTGGATCATCAGGCATTACACAAGCACCAACACAACAGATTCTCCCATCTCCTGCGTCTAGACTAGCCCTA
>PXAT01000017.1 GCA_003565775.1 Ectothiorhodospiraceae bacterium
GCATCAGTTCCTTCAGATGCTGCAACAGCGTGCCGCCAGCCCCGTGGACAATGCATTTGGGCACGCCCGTGGTGCCGGAGGAGTACAGGATGTAGAGCGGATGGTCGAACGGCAGGCGCTGGAAGCGAACGTCGGTCGCGGCGTTGTCGGTGAATCCATCCCAGGTCACCGCCCGATCCAGCCCGGCAAGATCGGGCTCCGGCGCCATATACGGCACCACCACGATTTTTTCCACCGACGGCATCGCAGCCGCCAGCTCACGCACCCGGGACAGACAGTCGAAATCCTTGCCGTTGTAACGATAGGCGGCGCAAACAAACAACACCTTGGGCTCGATCTGGCCGAAGCGATCGAGCACGCCCTGAACGCCGAAATCAGGCGAACAGGACGACCAGACCGCGCCGATGGAGGCCGCTGCCAGCATGGCGATGACGGTTTCCGGCACGTTCGGCAGGTAGCCTGCGACCCGGTCGCCCGGCTGCACGCCGGCCTCACGCAGGGCGGCCGCGGTACGCGCCACTTGCCCGTACAGATCGGCATGGCTCAGCGTCCGGCGCGACCCGTCCTCACCGGCAAAAACAATGGCCGAGCCCGAATCACGCCGGCGAAGCAGGTTTTCGGCAAAGTTCAGCCGCGCGTCGGGGAACCAGCGCGTACCCGGCATTTCAGGCCAGTTTTCGGTACCGGTCTCGCCCGGCCCGTCCCCGATCACCCCGGCAAATTCCCACAGATCGCGCCAGAAGGTTTCGGGCTGCTCGATCGAGAAGCCATATAGAGACTCCCAGTCTTCCACGGCAGCATCATGACGGGCACCGAGAAGATCAATGAACTCCTGCATTCTACTGCCAGCACGGCGATCGGCCGAGGGCTCCCACAAAGGCTTGCTCATCGACTTGTTTCCTGATTGATTGCCATTTGGGCAGGAGACTACCCAAGCCGAGAGCGACTGTCACCTGTACTTTCGACCGTTAACGCCATTTTTGGGGTCTCATCCGGCCGCGTGCTAAGCTGTCGTCGTGAAAGAGTCTCTGGAGGATCCCGTCATGTTGAACACGTTCCGGTTTACCACCACCGGTTTGCTCTCGTTACTGCTGATGTTGCTCGCGCTGGGATTTGCGACGTCATCAATGGCCGAAGACGACAATGGTGATGGCCCGCCAACGCATGCCGGCCCACCCGGCGGTGAGGGACCTCCAGGGCGCGCCAACCCGCCCGAGGGGCGAGGACCGGGCGAAGGCAACGGCCCGCCCGCGAATCGCGGCCCTCGTTTGGGAACGGGACGCGACAGGCAGGGCGATCGGCCCGGCGGCATCCCGATGTTTTGCACCCCGGGCGGCAATACCGGCGGCCCCGCTGGCCAGTCCGGCCTTTCCAGCATCGCCATGCTGGATTTCGGCCTGCCAGATGGAGATGGTGATGCCAGCGGCAAGCTGATGTACCGCTGGATTGCGCCGCTGTTTGATTTCGTTTTCAATGCGCGCGGGCTGGAAGCGGAAACAGCCTATTCGCTAATTGCATATCCCAAAGATGATGAGTCTGCGAATGGCGAGATCACTTGCTTAGGCACCGCCACCTCTACGACGGGCGGCACGTTCCATCTACAGAATGCCCTGGATATTGAGACAGATCTGCCACCCCTTGAAAATGGCACCGGCGAAAACGGACAGCCGCTGGCAACGATTGCTCTGATTAGTCACGAATCCGGCTTCGACTGCACCCAGAATGGCGGCCAGATCCCAGACGATGCCCAAGAGGTCCTGCAATCCGTGGAAGGCATGTTCTACGTCCGCCACGTCGACGAAGACGAGGAAAACGGCAACGACAACGGATAAAAAAGTACCTCGTTTGAACCATCAGCGCCCCGGCTCACCGTCCGGGGCGTTTTTTTATTCGGGCAGCTTCGGTACCGAACCGTTGCGGCTGAGCCGGTAGACGGTCCACTCCGACATCGCCTCCGCGCCCAATGACTCGTAGAAGTCGATAGCCGGCTGGTTCCAGTCCAGCACACTCCACTCCATGCGCCCGTAGCCGCGTTCGCGGGCCAAGTCAGCCACCTGTTTCAGCAACGCGCGGCCAATGCCTTTCCCGCGCCAGGGCTCGCGTACAAACAAGTCTTCCAGATACAGGCCGGGACGGGCGAGAAAGGTGGAAAAATTGCGAAAGTACAAGGCAAAACCGACGGCCTCGCCCTCACTTTCAGCCAGCAGCGCCCCAGCGACGGCATCCTCGCCGAACAGATGCTCAGCCAGCAGCCCCGGAGTGGCCGTGACCTCATGGGCCAGGCGCTCGTAGTCGGCTAACTCGCGGATCAACTCCAGAATCCTGGTTTCATCCCCCGGCCGCACCGGGCGGATACCTACGTTAACGTCAGCCATGCTCTTCCTCAATTTCCCCAGACCATTGCAAGTGGAAATCCCGCGCACCCCACCCTTCCTAGACCGGGATGGAGGAGCTTGCAGCGCGGGCTGTAGGTGCAGCCGAAGCACGGAGGAGCGGGCGGAACCAGGGCCGCCGCATGTCTGAGCGCAGCGAGTTCGGCGGACCCCGCCCGGTCCGAGTACTGCAGGGCATCGTTCGCTCAACGAGCGAACGACAAACCTTTCTGCCCGGGCTGCAAGCTCCTCCAGCCCCTTCTCCTATCGCTACAGCGCTTTCTCAAGCTCCGGCACAAGCTGGAACAAATCCCCAACCAGACCCAAATCGGCAATCTCGAAAATCGGCGCCTCGGCATCCTTGTTGATGGCAACAATAGTGCCGGCATCCTTGATGCCGGTCAGGTGCTGAATGGCGCCCGAAATACCAATCGCCAGGTACAGATCCGGCGCGATGATCTTGCCGGTCTGACCGACCTGCAGTTCGTTCGGCACGTAACCGGCATCCACCGCCGCGCGCGATGCACCAACGGCCGCGCCCATTTTTTTGGCCAGGCTGTAGATGATGTCGAAGTTATCCGACGAGCCCAGCGCCCGTCCACCCGAGACCACCACGTCGGCCGAAGCCAGATCGGGGCCGTCGCCGCCGCTGCCTTCCACGCCAACGAATCGGGTGTGGCCCGGATCCTCGGCCTGGGCTTCAAGGGCGACGATCTCGGCCGTACCGCCGGCGCCAGCGGCCGCATAGGATGCCGTCCGGATGGTGCCGACCACCGGGCCGCCTTCCGGCACCTGCACGGTGACGATGGCGTTGCCGGCATAAATCGGCCGC
>PXAT01000162.1 GCA_003565775.1 Ectothiorhodospiraceae bacterium
AGGATCTTGCTGGTCTGGCCTTCGAGGATGGTGAGGCCTATGAGGTAACGGCGACCGCGTCGGACGGTAATGACAACACGGCGTCGGCGACGGCGACGGGTGCGTTCGATCTGCCGACGGTGGAGATCGACTACTCCGATGGAGATTCCCTCATCGTCGACGAGAGCCAGCTTGAGGACGGTACCAAGACCGGCGATGGCAGTCTGACAGATACTGGGAAGTTGGTTATCTCCTCGGCCAGTGGCTTGGCGGCGATTACGATTGCCGGTCAAACATTCTCGCTTGAGGATCTGAACAGCGATGACCTCACCGATCTGGAGAATAACCCGATCGATACGGGAAAAGGCGAGCTGAAGCTGATTGGTTTCACTTCGAACGAAGACGGCGATTACGAGTTGAGCTTTGAGTACACGCTGACCGATCCTCTTGAGCATGACGGAGGAGCGACGGAGGGTGATAAGGACCCGATCACAGTCAGTGTGGAGGACGCGAACGGCAACACATCATCGAATCAGGTCAATGTCACCATTATTGACGATGCGCCCCTCGAAGATATTCGTGATGTGACCTTCGAGAACACGGGCGAAGCCATTTTCCAAGGCACTGCAGTCCAGATGGGCGCTGATCGCGTTGGTGCGGAACTCACCTGGACCGCGGCTCCGGAAGGGCTCTCGGCTGGTGGGGCCGCACTGCATTATGAGGGTGTGGGAACGAGTACATTGACCGCCTATGCGGGTGAAGGTGGTGAGAAAGTCTTTGAACTGATTGGTAGCCCGGATGGCACGTACACCTTCGAGCAGTTCAAGGCCATTGATTTGACGACTACCGAGTCTCGTGATTTCACGGCCGCCGATTTCAACGAAGCCGGTGGGCCGGAGCCGAACATCTACATTCTGGAGGATGGTTCCGTCACGCGAGACGATCCCGGCACGGATAACCCCTGGGCAGTGGAGATTTCCGGTATCGGGGGCTCCGGGGGCAATGCCGATCAGATCAACTCGAATAGTAATGGCTTTGGCGTCGGTACGCCGAACTTCACTAGCGGCGAGTCGATCACCTTCGATTTCGATATCGACGGTGACAGCGGGGACGCTGATTTATTCTCGTCAGCGAGTATTGAGTTCGATGCGGATTCCCGTTTTGACATGGATTTCACCGTCGTGTACTCGGATGGGTCAGAGGTGCCGGGTAACTTTACGCTAAGCGACCTGGACGATGGGATGTTCACTTTCAACGCACCAGACGGTTTATTTCTTGATTCCATTCTCTTAGAGAACAAGGGGAGTTCGACCCAGATCACCGGGTTTGGCGTGGAGGCAGTCGTCGATACGGTTGATGAGGGCGTGCCATTCGACATTGGCTTCGTAGCAATCGACGGTGACGGCGATGAACAAGATGGTTCGATCGGTTTCTTCGCCGAGCCCGGTGAAACCCTGGACACGTCGGATTCCGATGGTGGTTCCATACTGGTTGGAAGCTCGTCGGGTAATACGCTTATCGGCGGAGAGGGCGATGATATTTTCTTCGGCGGTGGTGGTGATGACACCTTTACCGGCGGCGGCGGCAATGATCTCTATATCTGGCAGGAGGGAGATCAAGGGTCTGACACGATCACTGATTTCGGCTCATTCAGCGATGAGAGCGATGCAGACACCTTGGACGTGTCGGATCTGTTAAGCGGATGGGACGGTGAGGAAGAATCGCTAAGTAACTACATCCAGGCTGAGCGGGATGGTGACGATACGGTCATTAAGATAAGCGCCAGCGGTGAGCTGGGTAGTAACGATGGGTCTGCCGATCAGACAATTACCTTAAACGACTTCGATGCCTACTCTGGCACCGAAGATATCGTCGCGCAGATGATCGCCGAGGGTCAGCTTAAAGTGGACAGCGAAAGCAACGGCTGATCACCGCTTAAGTTGTTCGCACTAAAACCACCACTGCTAGCAGTGGTGGTTTTTCTTTGTCTGCTATCCTCGCCTTGAGCAGGTAGCCGTCTCCCGAGGAATGAGGACACCATGTACGTTCGACGTGATGCGCAGGGCCAGATCACGGCTGTCAGCCGCGAGCCGCTTGATGGTGTGAGTGAGCAGGTGCCGGATGGTTCTGCCGAGGTGCAGGCGTTTGTGGCGGCGGCCGATGGTACTCATCCGAAGCAGCAGCAACTCACCGAGACGGACCTGGAACTGGTCCGCGTTATCGAGGACCTGGTGGACCTGCTGATTGACCGCGGCGTCATTACGTTCACTGACCTGCCGCAGGCTGCTCAGGAGAAGCTCAGCAAGCGGCAGTCCCTGCGTTTGCAGCACCGCACCCTGAATTTGCTCAGCGACGACTGATCGTCCGTTACCTGTCGTGTCCCAAGCCCCTGATCTGCCTACCTGTACTTCAGTCCAATAGCGCACATTTCCGTCCGGCCCTATTAATGCAATCAGACCAAGGCGTATCGGCGCGGTTCTGACGGCAGCAATCCCCGCTGCCGCCAATCAGGTGGTCCGGACTGTTTCGCGCCCGCGAGACCCGAAACCGGCCCCTTGCTGAGGAATGCTGTGATGGCCGAAGTGATTGCTTTGGTGGTTGCAGTCCAGGGTGAAGTAATTGCACGTGCTCCCGATGGCTCGGAGCGCGTTCTCGCCGTGGGCGATGAAGTCTTTGAGAACGAGATAATCCTTACCGGCGATGGTGCACGCATTACGCTGGATTCCCTGGATGGCCAGCCCTTTGTGGTTGAGGCTGATCAGGAAATCCTGATGAGCCGCGAGTTGGCAAGCCGGGAGACATCCGCCGAGGACGAGTCCGTGGTCACGGATGCCGCCGTGGCCCAGGTGATCGAAGCCCTGGAAAGTGGCGAGGATCTGCTTGAGGTTCTTGATCCGGCGGCGGCCGGGCCCGGTGGGGCCGATGGCGGCGGTGGTCGCAGTTTCGTGCAGCTTGCCCGCATCGTCGAGCTCACCGGTGATCTCGTCTTCGCGTTCCCGCAGAACGCTGCTGGCTTCGTGGCCCCGGATGAGTTGCTGCCCCGAGCCGAGGAAGCAGGCGAATCACCTGCCGTGACGCCCCCGGCCCCACCTGTAACGCCCGAGCCACCCCCGGTGGTCCCGGCCCCCACGGTATCGATGGGTTTCGATCTGAGTGCTGCAGGTTTCGTGAATGGTGCCGGCGGTGCGGTCTCCGTGTTACTGGCCGGAACGGCCGAGAATGCGGTCTCCGTTTTCGTCACCATTGATGTCGATGGTACTCCGGTAGTGGTCCCGGCCCAGCTTGCTGACGACGGAACCTGGTTCGTCAGCAGCGGGGATGTGCTCGATTCCGTCAGCGCCGCCGGGTTGATCCTGGTCAGCGGTGTTGTCTACACGGCGACGGCGACGGCCACAGGCGCCGATGGCAGTACTGCGAATGTCTCTGATACCGCAGGGTTCGTCTTGCCCGGAGCCGAGATCGATCTGTTCGTTGTCGAGTCGGTCAATAACGTGCCATCGCAGGTGCTGGAGGGCTCCTCAAGCGGCGCCATCTCAGTCTCCGTCGTTATCACTGGCTCCGATGGCAGTAGCCAGGTGTTCGCAGGCGACGCAGTTACGCTGAACGCGGATGGCACCTGGAGCGCGGATCTCTCCGGTGGCAGTTTCACCGATGGCGTGACCTACACGGCCACCGTCACGGCGGCTGACACCAGCGGCAACACTGCCACGGACGAGGCCAGTGATGGCCATGTCCTGCCGGCGGTGGAAGTCGAGACCTTCGTCGTCGCGTCGGTCGACAACGTACAGAACCTGGAGCTGTCCGGGTCGTCCAGCAATGCCACGGGTATCAGCCTGCGGATCGAAGGGCCGGACGGCACCTTCCAGGACGTTGCCGCGGACGACATCACGCTGAACGCCGATGGCTCGTGGAGTGCCGATCTCGGCAATCTCACGTTCGCCGACGGCGTCACCTACACGGTAACGGCGACCGCCACGGACGCGCAGAACAATACGGCCACCGACACGGCGAACGACGGCTATGTGCTGCCAACCGTCGATATCGATAATTTCGTCGTGGAATCCGTCGACGACGTTCTTGGCGCCCAGATCGATGGCCAGTCGACGAATGCCGCGTCCATCACCCTTGTTGTCAACGGTTCGGATGACTCCAGTCAGTCGTTCACCGGTGACGCGGTGACGCTGAATGCGGACGGCACCTGGTCGGTGGATCTGTCCGGTGGACATTTTGTGGACGGTGTCAGTTACACGGCGACCGCCACAGCAACGGATCTCAGCGGAAATACCGCCACTGATACGGCCACTGGCGGCTTCGCGCTGCCCACCATTGCGATCGACGAGTTCACCGTCGACTCGGTGGCCGACGAGCAGGTGCTGAAGCTCGAGGGTTCCTCGACGGACGCGGATAGCATCTCGGTCGTGGTGACCGGCAGCGATGACAGCTCGCAGACTTTCTCCGGTACGGCTGTCACTCTCAATGCGGATGGCACCTGGAGCGTCGACCTTTCCGGTGGCACCTTCACCGATGGCGTGACCTATACGGCAACGGCCACGGTTACTGACACCAGCGGCAACACCGCCACGGACGCGGCCAGTGATGGCCATGTCCTGCCGGCGGTGGAAGTCGAGACCTTCGTCGTCGCGTCGGTCGACAACGTACAGAACCTGGAGCTGTCCGGGTCGTCCAGCAATGCCACGGGCATCAGCCTGCGTATCGAGGGTCCGGATGGGGTCTTCCAGGATGTGGCGGCGGACGACATCTCGCTGAACGGGGATGGTACCTGGAGTGCCGACCTCGGCAATCTGAGCTTCAGCGATGGGGTCAGCTACACGGTAACCGCGACCGCGACCGACGCGCAGTCCAACACTGCGACAGACACCGCCACGGACGGATACGTGTTGCCCACTGTCGACATCGACAACTTCAATGTTGCCTCGGTCGACGATGTGATCAAGGCGGACATCGACGGCCAGTCCAGCAACGGCGACAGCATCAAGGTCGTCATCATCGGCAGTGACGGCAGCTCGCAGACCTTCGATGGGGATGCGATCACCCTTAACGGGGATGGCAGTTGGAGTGCCGATCTCAGCGGCGGCACATTCGTCGAAGATGTCAGCTACACCGCGACGGTCACTGTCACTGACGAACAGGGCAATACCGATACCGATACGGCCACATCCGGCTTCACGCTGCCGGATATCCTCGGCCTCGAAGACACTGGTGACGTGGTAGTTGACGAGCAGTTCCTGAGTCGCGGCACCGGCGCCGGACAGGGATTGCCGGTCGGCAGTGGCAGTTTCATCATCCTGGCCCTGGTCGGGCTGACCTCGCTCAGCGTGTTCGGCAAGGATGGCGAGACGGTAATCACCTATGAGCAGTTGAGCAATCTGCCCGAGGGTGGGGTCACCGTTGTCACCGACAAGGGCGTGCTGACCATCACCGGCATGCAGCCAGTGGCGGGGGAGGACGGCCAGTTCGAGGTGTTCTACGGCTACGAGCTCAGCGAGGCCTTCGAGCACGATGCCGGTGACGGCCGTAACATCGCCGAGAAGGACGGTATCCAGCTCAAGGTGACCGATGCCAACGGCAATACCGCGACCAACATAGTCAACGTCACGATCATCGATGACGTGCCCGAGATCCAGAGCCTGCAGAACATCATTCTCGCCGCTGGCGAGGCTGGTTCCGTGGACGGTCAGTTCGATTTCCTGGCGGGTGCCGATGAGCTTGCCGAACTCCGGTTGGATGGAGTTCCGCCGGATGGCTTGATCTACACCATCTATCGGGCCGGTGATGATCTGCCCGACGGTCTGGACATCGCTATTCCCGAGGGTGGGGTCCTGCTGGTCGCGACTGCCGATAACGGCGGCGCGCAGGGCGAGGTGTCGTTCACGTTGCTGGTCAATCCGGATGGCGGCTACGTCTTCGACCTGGTCACGCCGGAGGTCCGTTCGGTAACCACCACAGAGTTGAGTGACCTACCCAACGCGTCCCGGGCGTTCTATTCCCTCAAGGATGGCGAATGGACGGGTGCGCGTATCGATGGTGCCGAGGTCATCATCAGCGGAAATGCCAACGTTAATCCGTCCGGGCAGGGCATCGGGATTGGCAATAACCAGTTCGGGGCAGGGAATGTTATCCGCTTTGAGCTGGCCGATGCTGTCTCCACGTTCGGCTTGTCTTCGGTGCGAGGGACGGGGTCCGGTGATCGACTGGTGATCGAATGGACGGCTTATGCCACCAACGAACACGGCGTTGTAGAGGCCATCTACACGTCTCATGTTCTGCTCAATCAGGCGGGTCTGGATCTGAGTTTCCAGATTCCTGACGGCAATCCGGACGGGGTGCAGTTCGACAGGATCGAGTTGCGCGGCGTGTCGTCATCGGAAGGACAGTTTGAGGTGGACAACGCCGATGGGCTGTTCTCTTCCCAGAGTGGTGCCAACTACACGTTCGCCTCCATCGAGTACGGCACGGTAACGAATATCGAAGGCAGCGAGCTTTCGTTCGATCTCATCATCGTCGATGGTGATGGAGACGAGGCCAGCGAGAGTTTCCAGGTCAAGCTTGTCGGTGACGAGGGCACGGCGGGTTATCTCCTGACGGGGAGCGACTCCGCCGATGTTCTGCTGGGTTCCTCGGAGGATGACATCCTGATCGGCGGCGCCGGGAACGACATCCTGACCGGTGGTGCGGGTGATGACATCTTTGTCTGGCGGGATGGCGATCAGGGTCCGGCTGGGGATCCTGCCCTCGACATCGTCACCGACTTCGATAACGGCAATAACACCCTGCACCTCGCTGACCTGCTGGACGGAGGTAACGAGACGAACCTCGACGCCTACATCCATGCGGTCAACGACGGCGCTGATACGATCCTGAAGATCAGTTCCGAGGGTGGCTTTGCCGGTGGTTTCGACGCCACGGCCGTGGATCAGAAGATCGTGCTGCAGGGACAGAGTGAGCAATTCGCCGGCCTGGATTCCGGGCAGATCATCGCCCAGTTGCTGGACGATTCGAAGCTGGTCGTCGATAGCTGAGCAGTCGGTTTCCGGCTGAAATCAAAGGCCCGCTGGCAATCCGGCGGGCCTTTTTCGTTACGTCAGTGTCGCGCTCAGGCCGGCCCCACCAGCGGTCCGGTGTAACCATCGACGCCCAGTTCGCGGATGCAGTCCCGCTCCCCGGCCGTGCGGACCCCTTCGGCAATTACCGTCAGGTTGATGGCGTGGCCGACCGTGCACAGGCCGCGCAGGAAGTTCTGCTGCGCCATATTGTCCTCGATGTTGCGGATCTGCGAGGCCGCGACCTTGATGTAGTGCAGCCCCAGGTCATGCAGATCGGCGATCCGGTGGAAGTCCGGGCCGACGTGTTCCATGCCCAGTCGACAGCCGGACAGACGCAGGCTCAGACACAGGCTGCGAAAGCTCTCGATGTGCCTGAGTGCCGCGTGCTCCGGGATCTCCACCAGCAGCCGCGAGGCCTTGTTGGGCTCCGCTGCCAGCCGGCGGGCCAGTTCCAGACAGAAGGCCGGGTCTTCCAGAGCCTGGGGCGACAGATTGATGGCCAATGGCCCGACGGCCGGATCCTGCAGCCGCTTCAGAGCCGCATTGACCACATCGCGATCAATCCGCGACAACAGGCCGAGGCGTGCGGCCCAGGGTATGAAGTAGCCCGCGGTGCGCAGGCTGCCGTCCATGGTCAGGCGCGCCAGCGCCTCATGGTGAAGCGTTTCGCCATGCAGGTTGATGATGCGGAATTCGGCCAGTTCCAGGCCATGGGTGTCCAGCGCCTGTTCGATGAGTCGACGCCATTCCACCGCTGCCCGCGGGCTCTCGGTTTCGGCCGGTGCCTGCACGATTTCGGTATTGCCGTCGGCGCGCTGTTCGGCCACTGCCAGAGCGTTATCCGCCTGCGCCAGCAGGGCACCACCGCTCTGGTCGTTCTGGTAGGGCACGATGCCCATTGCCACGCCGGGGCGGGCGTCGCCGTCAATTGTCTTGAGGACCGGCGTGATCCGCGACTGCACGATGCTGTCCAGTTTGCCGAGTTCTTCGTCCATGCCGGGCATGATCAGGGCGAAGTCACTGCCGTTCAGGCGCCCGACCAGCGCGCGCGGATGCTCGTCCGCCACCTGCTGCAGCGCCCCTGCCAGGTCCCGAAGCAGGGCGTCGGTCTGTGGCCGACCGGCCATCTGATTCATGGTTTCCAGATCGCTGACGCGTAACAGCAGCAGGGCGCCGCGGCTGTCGGAGTCCTCGCCGGTCACCATGGCGTCCAGGTGATTCAGGAAATAGTCGCGATTGGCAGTGGCCGAGACCGGATCAAGCTGGGCCTGCAGCCGCAGGCCATGCAGCTTCCTGCCCTCCTCGCGCAGCATGTCGCGGATGCGGCCGGACAGGCGGTTCATGGCGCGTACCAGACTCTGGAACTCCAGCGTGCGCGGTTCCTGCGAGGTGACGAAGCGACCGTCGCCGATCGCCTCGGCCTGATCGACCACATCGTCGAGGGGGCGGGTGATGCGATGCAGTAGCCAGGTGCCGAGCAGGCCTGCCGTGATGGCGAGTGCGAGAAACCACCCGACCAGCTGGATGATGCCGCCCCACAGGCTCTCCAGCGCATAGCCTGCATGGCTTTTCACTTCCAGGGTGCCGTACTGGCGCCAGCCGTCCTGAACCAGCGCGGTGCCGGCCTGGACGTCCATATCCACCAGATCGGCGAACCAGGCGGGTACGCGGCCCTCGTAGGGTTCCGACGCATGCTGGCGGTCGACCATGGCCTCGCCGTCAGGGCCGATCAGGCGGATGCGTTCGTAGTGGCCGGTGTCGAACTGTGCCGCGAGCATCAGCTCGATCAGCACCGGATCCTTCTCCAGCTGGGTCATGGACAGCGCCAGCGAGGAGGCGTTGTCCATGTTCTTGACCCGCAATTCCTGCTCCAGATAGCGGGTGGCGGACAGCGTGCTGATGACGATGCTCCCCACCAGGTACAGAGCCATGGTGATGAGAATGGCGAGCCAGAGTTGTTTGGTCAGGGACATGCGAGAGCCTCCTGGCGGGATACGTCGAGCCGGGTCATTGACGGAATCCTTCCTCTTCCAGCCGCCGCAGGACATTGCCCCAGCGGGAAATACGGGCGGTCGGATCGGCCTGGGAGCCGCGCGCCCCCGGCGTCCAGAGTCCGTCGCTGTTGAAACTGAAAACCGGTTGCAGGTCGTCGCGTTCGGTGGCCGGACGGATCTCGCCGATCAGGTTGTCCAGGACCAGCGGCTCGGCGTCGCTGCTCGGATAGTAGCCGAGGACCATGTGCGCCTGCGATTGGCTGCTATGCCGCCCGCCGATGCGTGCGCGCACGTAAATCAGCCGCAGTTGTTCATTGGGAACGCCAAGAATGCGCATGCTGACGTACTTGGCGATCGAGTAGTCCTCGCAGTCGCCGCGGCCGACGCCCAGACTTTCCAGCGGTGTCGACCAGTAATCGGCCTGGCCCCAGATGTCCTCGTCCTCGCCGAAGCGGATGCGTTCGTTGAAAAAGCGGTTCACGCCGCGTAGCTGATCGCTGACCGGCTCGCCATCCAGTTCCCGCAGCAGGCTCTCCCATGCGTCCACGGCGCGCACGGCCTCGTTGCCGTAACGCTCCTCCATGGCCGAGCGCATGATGTCGAAATCCATGCGTGCCGGCGCTTCGGCCCGGGAGAGGCCGAGGCCGGTGGCGAGCGCGAATAGCAGGGTGATCAACAGCAGCGGATGCCACTTCGTTGGTGGTCCCACGCTGCGAACTGATCGACTTAATGACATCCCGGCGCTCCCATGCCCGGAGTCTATAGGGGGCGACGGCACGAATTCTTCTGTCCTGTTCACAGATCCGGCGGTGCTGAACAGGCGGCGCAGTCGTGCGAGACTGGGGGATCAAAGTAGGCGGATATCCGAGGAGACGATGATGAAAAATCGACTGTTGGCCGTGTTGTTCGTGCTGGGTTTTGCCGGCTCGGCCTTGGCGGGAACCTGCCCCGAACTGATCGAAGAGATCGACGAGATTCTGGAAGGTGAGGGCACCACCAGCCACCTGGAGGCCGACGTGGTGGCCGAAGCACGCGCCTTGCGCGACATGGGTTCCGCCCTGCACAACGCCGGCGATCACGATGAGGCCGAGGAGAAGCTCGAGCGTTCGCTGAAGCTGCTCGGCGGTCAGGGCGACGACGACATCGAGGCGGACTGACGGCCTGCCCCGGCGTTGACTTATCGACGCCGGGGCCTAACAATCTCTCGGGAAGCTCTGATCTATTCGCACGCCTGCGTTGGAATCTGCATTTTTTCCGAGGCAAGGCGCGCTGCGCAGCACCGCAGTCATTCTGCGGTCAAGCAGCGCAACGCCGCAGTCGGGAAAATGCGGCCCAACCCGAAAGGCCCGGCCGGTTTTAGCCCCTGGCGGCGTCGCGCCGGCGGCCCGGTAGCTCGGCTACCGAACCGGCACCGAGCCTTGCCAGATGACCAGAACCGGTCTCGGGCGCAGACGCGAGAATAGATCAGAGTTTCCTTAAAGTTTTCGGATCAGGAGTGACCCTTGGACATTCCCAGTCGTCCCGCACACGGACTGGACAGCACAGTACAGCGGTAAGCAGCTCCTGATACGGTATTTCCATTCTTCCCTCGTGACAGGCTGCTTCCCGCTGATCTGATAGCGGCTGACAGACCTGAATCTTCTCACCGGCAGCCGCCGGTGATCTCTTGTCTGATGCCCCTTGCCAGTTTGATTGTGCGCTCGGAGTGTTGTCGGGTCGCGTCTCCTGTCCGTCTGACAGTCTCTTCTGCCGGAGCGCGCGCCATGGAAGACCGAGAAGACGTCATCGAACTCAAGGGATCCCTGCTGGATCTGATCCGGAACGAAGCCTGGTCGGATGTCACCGAGGAATTCGACAGCCTGCACGTGCAGGATATCGCGGGTCTGCTTGGCGAGCTCAACGAGCCCGAGACACGGGTCAAGGTGTTTCGCCAGATCCCGCAGGAACGCTGGGTGCCGGTGTTCTCCTATCTGCAACCGGCGCAGCAGGAAAGCATACTCGCCGAGCTGAACAACCGCGAAGGACGCTACGTCCTGACGCATCTGCTGCCGGATGACCGCACCGCCCTGCTGCAGCAGATGGATCCGAAAAACACGGAGCGCACCCTCAAGCTGCTGCGTCCCGAAGATGTGCGACTCGCTTTGTCGCTGCTGCATTACCCGGAAGAAAGCGTCGGCCGCCTGATGACGCCGCGCTATGTTGCAGTACAGCCGGAATGGACCATCGCCGAGGCGTTGCGCCATATCCGCCAGGAAGGTCAGAAGGGCGAAACCGTGAATACGGTGATGGTGCTGGACGAGAGCGAGCGCCTGGTCGACGTTGCCGAGTTGCGCCGCTTCATCATCGCCGAGCCGGACGAGACAGTGGAGAGCATCCTGCCCGGCTATTTCGTCAGCGTGAATGCGGCGGAGGATCGGGAAGCCGCGGTACGGGCCATGCAGCACTACGATCTGGAAGTCCTGCCGGTGACAGACAACGGCGGAGTCCTGCTCGGCATTGTCACCATCGATGACGTGATGGACGTCGCCACCGAAGAAACCACGGAAGACTTCCACAAGATGGGTTCGGTGAGCGCGCTGACGCTCAGCATCCGTGATGCCGGTCCGGGCTTGTTGTATCGCAAGCGGGTCGGCTGGCTGGTGACCCTGGTGTTCGTGAACATCTTCAGCGGTGCCGCCATCGCCATCTTCGAAAGCACCATCGAGGCGGTGATCGCGCTGGTCTTTTTCCTGCCCATGATCGTGGCCAGCGGCGGTAATGCAGGTGCCCAGACCGCGACGTTGATGGTGCGCTCGATGGCCACCGGCGATGTGTACATGCGCGACTGGACCCGGCTGCTGGGCAAGGAACTGATCGTCGGTATCGGCCTGGGGTTGACCATGGGGCTGGCGGTGTCGGCCATCGGCCTCTGGCGCGGCGGTCCGGAAGTCGCGCTGGTGGTCGCCCTGTCCATGGCCATGGTGGTGGTCATGGGGTCGCTGGTCGGTATGGCCCTGCCACTGCTCCTGAGCATGGCGAAGTTCGATCCGGCCACGGCCAGCGTGCCGCTGATCACCTGTATTGCCGACATCGCCGGCATTCTGATCTATTTTTCCGTGGCAACGGCGTTGCTTACCCTGCCGCCGCCGGGGTGACCGGAATCGGGAGTTGTCGATGAACCATTGCAGTCCGGTAATCGCAAGAGTCGTGTTCGCGCTCTCGCTGATAACGCCCTGGCCGCTACTCGCCGGTGGCGTGCAGACGGCGCCGGCCGAAAGTCGTCCGCCGGCGGTATCCGCCGAAGCGCTGTACGCCGACGACAGCTTCACCACGGATGCCTCCGACCGGCGTGAGCTGGTACTGACGCTGTATCAGAACGCGCCGGCCCTGATTCGCGACCTGCGCGATATCGGTCTGACCGACGACCCCCTGTCCCTGCGCGTGCTGGATATCAGTGACCGGATCATTGCCGAAAGCCTGCGCCTGAGCGGCGAGGCGCCCCTTGAGCTGTTATCCCTGCGGCGGCCGGAGGCGCTGAGCCGTGAACAACTGCTGCGTGCGATGGTGGGCCACGATGTGTTGCTGCAATCCCGTGAGACGACAGACGGCGAGCCGGAACCTGGCCGTCTGGTGGCTCTGGTGGATGGCGAACCGCTGGTGCGTCGGGGCGACATTCTGGAATTGATCGACGACCGATCACCCTGGCGCGTCGTGTTTGCCGCCGAGCCCGGGCTTATGCAGCGCACCGAAGCGTTATGGCTGGACCTGCGCGGTGCCTTGCCCGGCCGGCAAGCGGTGGAATTCCTCTACCAGACGGGTGGGCTGGCCTGGCAAACCGATTACTTGCTGGAACTGGATGGCGACAGTATCCGGCTGCAGGCTTTCGCCCGCCTGGAAAACCGCACCGCGATGGACTTCAACGAGGCGCGTATCCGCCTGCTTGCCGGCGATCCGGAAACCGGCGCCGGCACCATGCGTCGCGAAATGATGGCCAGCGATAGTATGACGGCAAGCGCCGAGGGGCCGTATCAGTTGTTCCGCCTGCCACACGCGGTCTCGCTGCCGGCGGGCCAGACGTTGCAGGTGCCGATGTTCGCCCATGAAGCGATTGACGTCCATCGTCAGTACCGGGTGCAGGGGCACGCCTCCGGCCGAGCGTCCGGCGAACAGGCGACGCCGGTCAGTCTGTATCTGAACTTCCGTAGTCCGCAGGACGATGACGCGGCGCCGCTGCCGGCCGGCACCGCACGGGTCTATCAGGACGACACCGATGGCGAACCACTGTTTCTCGGCCAGGATCGCCTGCCGGCGAGCCCGCCCGGGCGAGACGTATCGCTGCGGTTGGGTACGGCCTTCGACCTCGGCGCCTGGCGAACCCAGCGCGAGTTCCGTCGCCTGGGTGACCGACAGGAGGAACAGGCCTGGACTGTTCGACTGCACAACGCCGGTGCCGAAGACGCCGTTGTCGAAATCATCGAACAGATACCGGGCCAGTGGACCATGCTGGACGAGAGCATCGAGCATGAGCGCCCGTCAGCCGATCGCGCCGTCTGGCAGGTGGAACTCGCTGCCGGCGACGAGAAGGAACTGCACTATCGTGTCGAGATTCGGCATTAAGGAGACGCTGATCTATTCCCGCGCCTGCGCGCGGGACTGCATTCGACTGTTTATCCGGGCCCTGCTGGCGGATAATGTCGCCACCTTATTCGACGACCTGTTTCCAGGGAGGAAGAACCCGTGATCCGTATCCTGCTGCTCGTCCTGAGTGTCGCCCTTGTTGCCGCCTGTGCCCCCACCGG
>PXAT01000160.1 GCA_003565775.1 Ectothiorhodospiraceae bacterium
CTGGCGTCGGTGGCGGTGCCGACGTGGCAGGCGCATTACGGGTTTGAGGACAAGGAAGGTTCCCGGGGCGGTAATGAGCGAGTTTTCAGTGTTCAGTTTTCAGTGTTCAGACAGGGCCAGGCTGAAAACTGAAGCCTGAATCACTGAACACTCCGCTGGCGCAAGCCAGCGGTCACTCCATCCCGAGTTTCTTCAGCTTGTAGCGCATGGCGCGGAAGCTGATGCCGAGTAGCTGGGCGGCGGCGGTCTTGTTGTTGTTGGTTTTCTCCAGGGCCTTGGTCATGACGCTGCGTTCGATGTCTTCCAGGTAGCCTTCCAGGTCGAAGTCCTCGTCCGGGTCGGGGGTCAGGGCCTGGCCGGGGAGGGTCTGTACCGGCTCGTGGTTGGGCAGTTGCAGGTCGTCCGGGGTGATCTGCTCGCCCTCGCACAGGGTCATGGCCCGTTCCAGGATGTTCTCCAGTTCGCGCACATTGCCGGGGAACGGGTACTGCACCAGCGCGTGCAGGGATGCCTGGGACAGGTCTGGTACCGGGCCGCCGCCGTTGTTGAGGCCTTTCAGCACGTGTTCCACCAGCATCGGGATGTCCTGCTGGCGTTCGCGCAGGCTGGGCACGTGCAGGTTGATGACGTTGATGCGGTAGAACAGATCCTGGCGAAACGTGCCTGCGTCCACCAGCGCGGAGAGATCCTTGTGCGTGGCGGACAGGATGCGCACGTCCACCGGGATCTCCTGCTGGCCACCCACCGGGCGCACCGCCTTTTCCTGGATCGCGCGCAGCAGCTTCACCTGCATGTGCTGGGGCAGCTCGGCCACCTCGTCCAGAAACAGCGTGCCGCCGTTGGCGGCCTGGAACAGGCCTTCCTTGTTCGTGTTGGCGCCGGTGAAGCTGCCCTTGATGTGGCCGAAGAACTCGCTCTCCATCAGTTCGGTGGGGATGGCGCCGCAGTTGATCGGCACGAAATCGGCGGTGGCGCGCGGGCCCTTGTCGTGGATGGTGCGTGCGACCAGTTCCTTGCCGGTGCCGGATTCGCCGCTGATGTAGACCGGTGCGGTGCTGTGCGCCAGCTTCGCGATGGTGTTGCGGATGCGCTGCATGGCGGTGGATTCGCCGAGCAGGGTGCGGCCCGAGCGGCGCTGGCTGCGGTCCTGCCGGCTGATGCGCATGGCGTCGGTCACCAGTCGCCGCAGCATTGCCAGGTCCACCGGTTTGGGGACGAAATCGAAGGCACCGGCCTTCAGGGCCTGCACCGCGGCGTCCATGTTGCCGTGCGCGGTGATCATGGCCACCGGCAGGTCCGGGTAGCGCTGCTGGATGTGCTCCACCAGATCCAGCCCCGAGCGACCGGGCATCTGCATGTCGGTCAGGCACAGATCGAAATGCTGCTGACCCAGCAGCTGTTCCGCCTGCTCCGCCGAATCGGCCCCCACCGCGCCGATGTCCATGCGCTCCAGTGTCAGGCAGATCAGGTCACGGATGTCCGGTTCGTCGTCGACCACCAGGGTGGTGGCCGGGGGGTGTTCGGTCATGGGTGCCCTCGATTCTTGTGCTTGCCTTATTGTGGCATGGGGAGGGGGCGGGGCAAGGAAGGTTTTTCGGGCTTCAGGTTGCGGGCAATAAAAGAGAAAAGGCCGACAATTCCGCCCAGCGCCCAGCGCCCAGCGCCCAGCGCCTCCGCCGTCCCGCGTGCGTTCGGCTTCGCCGAACAGCACCCTACGGGCGGAGCGTTATGTCGTCCGCGCGAAGGTAATCCGGAAACAGGCGGGTTTCGGGCGCACGGTCCGCAGGCTGAGGCGTGCGCCGTTGGCTTCGCAGAGTTCGCGGCAGAGGTAGAGGCCGAGGCCGGTGCCGGAGGCGGAGGTGGTGAAGAAGGGCTGGAAGAGCTTGTCGGCTTCGTCGGGGGGCACGCCGCGGCCGTTGTCGGTGATCTCCAGCCAGGGGCGGCCGGCCTGGTCGTGGCCGGTTTCCAGGCGCAGCACCGTGTCGAGGCCGGCATCACCGTGGTCGACGGCATTGCGGACCAGGTTGCTGAGGATCTGGTTCAGATGGTTGCCATCGATGCCCACGTGCAGCTCCGGATCGACGCGGGAATGATCCAGCCGGGCGCCGCGCAGGCTCTGCTGCTGGACGACCTCCTCGGCGAACTGCTCGATCCACGGCTTGAGTTGCAGGCGCTGCGGGCGCGGGCGCTCGCGACGTGACATGCGCAGCACGTCCTCGACGATGCCGTTCAGGCGCTTGCCCTGGCGCTCGATGATGGCCAGCAGCTTCCGGTCGCCGGGTTCCGTGATGCCCTCGTCCAGCAGCTGGGTGGCATGCAGGATGCCGGACAGCGGATTGCGGATTTCATGGGCGATGCTGGCGGTGAGCTGGCCCAGCGAGGCCAGCTTGGCTTGCTGCACGCGGGTATCGAGTTCGGTGCTGTCCTGCAGGACGCACAGCACCACGCCCTCGCTGCCCAGGGGCAGGAACTGGGCGCTGGCCCGGTTGCTGTCGGCACCCAGGGTGACGTCGGCGGTGTCCGGGGTGTTGCTCTCGCGCCAGCGGCTCAGGGCCTCATGGAGACTCGGTGCCAGTTGCTCGAGATCGGTGTCGGCGATGCCGCCGGGCCGGCCGGTGATGATCCAGGCGGCGCTGTTCAGCAGCCGGATGCGGTTCTGTGCATCCAGCACCATGATGCCGTCCTGCAGGCGCTCGACGATGTGCCCGTTCAGGGCCTCCATGTTGGCCAGGTCGACCCCGCGACGTTCCGCCAGCAGGGCATTGGCGCGGGTGCGCTGGCCGAGCATGCTGGCCGGCAAAGCGACCAGAAACAGCGCCGCCCCGAGCAGCCCGACCTCGGTGTAGCCGACGGTCATCTCCTCGAACTGCAGGTAGTGAATCAGGTGCTGGAACAGCAACGCCAGCGAACCCACGGCGGCGAACAGTGCCGCCAGCCGCAACGGCACCAGCACCGCGCTGCCGGCCACCGAGACCAGCAGCAGCGGTGCCAGCGCGTTGTCGTCCAGACCCGCGGCATAGACCAGCATGCCCAGCAGCAGGCAGTCGGTAATGGTGTGCACCGTGGTCTGGACCAGCAGGTGCCGGTGTACCAGCTGCGCGATCAGCAGCAGCAACAGCATGGTGACGAAATAGACGGCCGCGAGCTGATTGAAGAGCTGCGGCTGCTCAGGGTCGAGCAGCAGGGTTTCGACGCCGGCGAACAGGCTGGCCACCAGAATGATGGCCACCAGCAGCCGGTACAGGGCAAGCAGACGGAACGGCTGCCAGCCGTAGCGTTCGGTGATATCCAGCGGCGACAGCGGGGTCGGTGCCGCGGCCTCCGGCATGCCACGAAACCAGGGTGCGCCGGGGGGCGGCATCAGTCCCGGTCGCCGTCCGGCGAATGATCGCGGCAGCGCCAGCCCTGGCCACTGGCGATGGCCTGATCCTGCGGCACATGCTTGTGACAGACTCGGCACTGCACCAGATCGGTTGGCAGGCGCCGCTGCCCGCCGGAGAATTTCTGCACCAGATAACGCCACAGCGCCAGCGCCAGCAGGGCAATGAGTAACAGGAACAGTAGGCGGCCCATGGTGATTCGGCATCTGGTGGCGATGGATGACCTTAGTGTTGCGGGTCGGGGAGGAGGAGGCAAGGGGTGGCGGTTCGCGTGGGGAACCGGGCGCCGGGCGCCCCGCGCCCGGCTTCAGGTGAAACCGCTCCGCGGCTTCGGTGGCGCCGGGCCAGGATGAACCCGCCCCTGAAACCCTCACCGGTCCTTTGCTTTAACCCCGGCTTTGAACCAGAATGCCGTCATTCTGCAAGGCCGCTTCGGAGACCGTGTCGCATGAATCTGCACGAGTATCAGTCCAAGCAACTCTTCGCCGAGTACGGCATTCCGGTTCCCCAGGGTCGCGTCGCGCATTCCGCTGATGAAGCGGTGGATGCCGCGCGGGCAATCGGTGGTGACGTGTTCGTCGTCAAGGCACAGGTGCATGCCGGCGGGCGCGGCAAGGCCGGTGGCGTCAAGGTGTGCAAGAGCCTGGACGAGGTGCGCGAGTATGCCGCCTCGATCCTCGGTCAGCGCCTGGTGACGCACCAGACCGATGCGAAGGGCCTGCCGATCAACACGCTGATGGTGGAGCAGGGGCTGGATATCCGCTCCGAGCTGTATCTCGGCGCGGTGGTGGATCGCGCCTCGCGGCGGGTGGTCTTCATGGCCTCCAGCGAGGGCGGCATGGACATCGAGGAAGTCGCCGCCAGTACCCCCGAGAAGATCCATCAGGTGGCGGTGCATCCGGCGGCCGGCCTGCAGGGCTATCAGTGCCGCCAGCTGGCCTTCGCCATCGGCCTCGACGGCAAGCAGGTGGGGCAGTTGGCGAAGCTGATGAACGGTCTTTACCGGCTGTTCATGGACAAGGACCTGAGCCTGATCGAGATCAACCCGTTGATCGTCACCGGTGACGGCGAACTGCTGGCGCTGGACGCGAAGCTGAACATCGACGACAACGCGGTGGAGACCGGCCGGCAGAAGGTGCTGGGCGAACTGCGCGACACCAGCCAGGAAGACGCCACCGAGGTCGAGGCGGCGGCACACAACCTCAATTACATCACGCTGGACGGCAATATCGGCTGCATGGTCAACGGCGCCGGCCTGGCGATGGCGACCATGGACGTGGTGCAGGTGCATGGCGGTTCGCCGGCCAACTTCCTCGACGTGGGCGGCGGCACCACCGCCGAGCGCGTGGCTGCGGCGTTCAAGATCATCCTCTCCAGCGATTCGGTGGAAGGCATTCTGGTGAACATCTTCGGCGGCATCGTGCGCTGCGATCTGATCGCCGAGGGCATCATCAGCGCGGTGAAAGAGGTGGGCGTGGATGTCCCGGTGGTGGTGCGACTGGAAGGCACCAATGTGGATCAGGGCAAGGCACTGCTGCGTGACAGCGGGCTGGATCTGATCGCCGCGGATGACCTGTCCGACGCCGCCGCCAAGGTGGTGGCCGCAGTCGGCAAGGCGGCCTGAGCGCTGCGTCACCCGTCCCACCCGCATCCAGCACGAGGGTCAGTACATGAGCATTCTGGTCAACAGCGACACCAAGGTCATCGTCCAGGGCTTCACCGGCAAGCAGGGCACGTTCCACGCCGAGCAGGCGATCGCCTACGGCACCAATATCGTCGGCGGTGTCACGCCGGGCCGGGCCGGTGAGAAACATCTGGACCGGCCAGTGTTCAACACGGTGCGTGATGCGGTGGCCGAGACCGGCGCCGATGCCTCGATGATCTACGTGCCGGCGGCGTTTGCGGCCGACGCCATCCTCGAGGCGGCGGATGCCGGCATCCGCGTCATCGCCTGCATCACCGAGGGCATTCCGGTGCTGGACATGCTCAAGGTCAAGGCGGTGCTGGAGCAGATGCCCGACACCTATCTGATCGGGCCCAACTGCCCCGGCATCATCACCCCGGAACAGTGCAAGATCGGCATCATGCCCGGGCATATCCACCAGGCCGGGCGCATCGGCATCGTCTCGCGTTCGGGCACGCTGACCTATGAAGCGGTGAAACAGACCAGCGATGCCGGTCTCGGCCAGAGCACCTGCGTCGGCATCGGCGGCGATCCGATCCACGGCATGTCGTTTGTCGATGTGCTGCGGCTGTTCCGCAACGACCCGCAGACCGAGGGCATCGTCATGGTCGGCGAGATCGGCGGTACCGCCGAGGAAGAAGCCGCCGCCTTCATCCGCGAGCAGGTGAACAAGCCGGTGGTGGCCTATATCGCCGGTGTCACCGCACCCCCGGGCAAGCGCATGGGCCACGCCGGCGCCATCATCAGCGGAGGCAAGGGCACTGCCGAGGACAAGTTCGCGGCGCTGGACGCGGCGGGCGTGACCACGGTCCGGTCGCCGGCGGAGATCGGCAAGGCGATGAAGGGCTTGCTCGGGTGAGGAGCAAGCCGGGTTCCAGGTCCCGGAATTCAGGTTCCAGATAACCGAAGCCGCGCATGCGGTCGCGGCCGTCGGTCAATGCTCGCCTCTCCCTCCCTGACAAACGTAAAACCTGAAACAGAAAACCATGGTTGCTGATCTCCGAATCGTCATGGCCCAGCACGATATGCGTGTGGGTGATGTGGTGGGTAATGCCGACAAGGTGCTGGCGGCGGCCGCCGATGCGCGGGACCGGCTGGCGGCCGATGTGGTGGTGTTTCCCGAACTGAGTCTGACCGGATATCCGCCGGAGGACTGGCTGTATCGCGACGATTTCATCTTCAGTGTCGGCGAGGCGCTGGCCCGGGTGCGCGACGGTGTGCGCGGCATCACCGTGGTGGTGGGGTTCCCGCATCGCGAGGGCGGCAAGCTGTACAACTCTGCGGCCGCCTTTCAGGACGGGTCGGTGCTCGGTATCTACCACAAGCACCACCTCGCCAATCGCAGCGTGTTTGATGACAAGCGCTACTTCGAGAGCGGCGCCGCGCCGCTGGTGTTTCCGGTCAAGGGGCATCAGCTGGCGGTCACCATCTGCGAGGATCTCTGGCATCCCGGGCCGGCCCGCTGGGCGGCGGACGAGGGCGCCGAACTGATCATCAACATCAACGCCTCGCCCTACCATGAAGGCAAGTTCGAGGAACGCCGGGCGGTGATCCTCGCACGCCAGCGCGAAGCGCGTCTGCCGATGGTGTACGTCAACCTGGTGGGCGGTCAGGACGAGGTGGTCTACGACGGCGCGTCCTGTGCGTTTGCCGCCGACGGCACGCTGTGTGTGCGTGGTGCCTGCTTCGAGGATGATCTCTATCCGGTGGATTGCGTCGTCGAGGACGGTCGCCTGAGCATGCTGGCGGGGGATGTCGCGCCGTTGCCGGAGCCCGATCAGCTGCTGTATGCCGGCGTGGTGCGCGGCCTGCGCGATTACGTGCGCAAGAACGGCTTCCCCGGCGTGCTGCTGGGCATGTCCGGGGGCATCGATTCCGCGCTGGCGGCCGCAGTGGCGGCGGATGCCCTGGGCCCGGAGCAGGTGCATGCCGTGATGATGCCGAGCCGCTACACCTCGGACGACAGTCTGGCCGACGCCGAGGATTGCGCCCGTCGTCTGGGCATCCGCTACAGCTCGATCTCCATCGACGAACCGTTCCAGGCCTTTCTCGATACGCTGGCACCGGCGTTCGCCGGCCGCGAGCCGGATGTGACCGAAGAGAACCTGCAGTCACGCGCCCGCGGTGCGGTGCTGATGGCGCTGTCGAACAAGTTCGGCGAGCTGGTGCTGGCCACCGGCAACAAGAGCGAATACGCGGTCGGTTACGCCACGCTGTACGGTGACATGTGCGGCGGTTTCGCGCCGCTGAAGGACGTCTACAAGACCGCGGTGGTCCGGCTCTGCGAACTGCGCAACCGGGACGGCGAGGTGATCCCGCAGCGGATTATCGACAAGCCGCCGTCGGCGGAACTGCGACCGGATCAGCAGGACTCGGACTCGCTGCCGCCCTACGCAACGCTGGATGCTATCCTGCAGCACTACGTGGATCTGGACCGGTCGGTGGCGCAGATCGTTGCCGACGGTCATGACGAAGAGGTGGTGCGGCGGGTGGTCGGCCTGCTGCATCGCAACGAATACAAGCGCCGCCAGTCGGCTCCCGGGGTGAAGATCACCCGCAAGGCCTTCGGTCGCGAGCGGCGTTTTCCGATTACGTCAGGCTACCGATCCTGGTAGCGGGGTTTGCCAACATTTCTGACAGTGATGCTCACAGAGGTACGGAATGAAAAGAATCGAAGCGGTGATCAAGCCCTTCAAGCTGGACGACGTGCGCGAGGCGCTGTCCGAAGTGGGGGCCAGCGGCATGACCGTGACAGAGGTCAAGGGCTTCGGTCGCCAGAAGGGTCACACCGAGCTCTACCGCGGTGCCGAGTACGTGGTGGACTTCCTGCCGAAGATCCGCCTCGAACTGGTGGTGGCCGAGGATCAGGTCGACCGCTGCGTCGACGCCATCGTGCAGGCCGCCAACACCGGCAAGATCGGTGACGGCAAGATCTTCATCACGCCGGTGGAACAGGTGATCCGGATCCGCACCGGAGAGAAGGACGAGGAAGCGATCTGAGATCCTTTCGGATCTCGGATCGTCGAAGGTTGAAAGTAAAAAGTATTCCGGCCTGACGGCCGGTCCCCCGAGAATACGGGTCTATCGCACTTTGAACTTCAAGCCTTCAACTTTGAACTCTCGAGCGCGAACGCGGGAATAAATCAGCGTCTCCCTGGGCGACCTATTCCATGCCGAGTCTTGGCAGGAACCGGCGGCGTTCGCGCAGGCTCGGGTGATCCGGGTAGTTGGCCTCGATGATGCGGAGCACGTCCTGGCGGAGGTCGTCGATGTCGAGGCGGCCGTAGGCGTCGACCAGCACGCCGAGGGCTTCCTGCACCTGCGGCGTGCCCTGGAAGTTTTCCACCACACCCATGGCCCGGTTGGCGGCGGCGACGTAGGCGCCCCGTTCCATGTACCAGCGGGTCACGTGCATTTCGTGATAGGCCAGATCGCGGCGCAGTTGACTGACGCGCTGGCGTGCATCACTGGCGTATTCCGAGTCCGGATAGTTTTCGGCCACGCGACTGAAATCGTTCATCGCCTCGCGCAGCGGTGACGGGTCGCGCACCCGGCGGTCGATGCCGAAGGTGCGGGTGAGGAAGTCGTTGCCGCGCTCCAGGTTGGCGCGGCCGCGCATGTAGATGGCATAAGGCACGTGCTCGTCGCGGGGGTTGAGGCGGATGAAGCGATCCGCGGCGGCGATCGTCGAGCCCATTTCCTCCTGCTGGAAGTAGACGTTGATCAGATCCAGCTGGGCCTGCTTGAAGTACGGGCCGAACGGGTAGCGCGCCTGCAGATTTTCCAGCGTCTCGGCGGCACCGTTGTAGTCACGTCGATTGACCTGACGCTGGGCCTGATTGTAGAGATCCTCGGCCGAGCGTTCGCGCTGCTCGCCGCGTGCGCCGCTTTCGCCCCGTTGCGAACCGGAGGACGAACAGCCCGCCACAGCCAGGGCGAGAAAGAGGATAATGAGCAGTCGCGTGATGTTCATAGGGAATCGGGCCACATCGGATGTTGAAATTGATCGGTTATTGTAGAGGAAGGGCCGGGGAATGCACACGGCATCACGGAGAGAACCGGCATGACTGAGCGGATCGATCGACAGGGCGAGCTACCGGAGACGGCCGCCGGGCAGCGACTGGATCAGGCGCTGGCGGTCCTGTTCCCGGAATTCTCGCGCAGTCGCCTGCAGCAGTGGTTGAAGGCGGGCCAGTTGACGGTCGACGGCGCCAGCCCGAAACCGCGGGACCGGGTGCGTGGCGGCGAACAGGTGCGGCTGGCCGCCGAGCTGGAGAGCGAGACGCGGGTGGTTGCCGAGCCGATCGCGCTGAACGTGGTGTACGAGGACGACAGTCTGCTGGTGATCGACAAGCCGGCCGGGCTGGTGGTCCACCCCGGGGCCGGCAATCCGGACGGCACCCTGCAGAACGCCCTGTTGCACCATGCGCCGATGCTGGATGCGATCCCGCGCTGCGGCATCGTGCACCGGATCGACAAGCAGACCTCGGGCCTGCTGGTGGTGGCGAAAACCCTGCAGGCCCACCACGCCCTTGTGCAGCAATTGCAGGACAAGACCGTGGGCCGGGAATACGACGCGCTGGTCAACGGTACCTTCACCGCCGGCGGCACGGTCCGGGCGCGGCTGGACCGGCACCCGAAGGATCGCAAGCGCATGGCGGTGGTGGACCACGGCGGCCGCGAGGCCGTGACCCACTACCGCGTGGCGGAGCGGTTTTCCGCGCATACGCTGTTAAGGGTGCACCTGGAAACCGGGCGCACCCACCAGATTCGCGTGCACATGGCCTGGATTCGTCATGCACTGGTGGGGGATCCGGTGTACGGCGGGCGGCCGCATCTGCCCAAGGGCGCCGACGATGCGGTGCGGGCGGCACTGGCCGGTTTGCGCCGCCAGGCCTTGCACGCCGCCCGGCTGCAGCTGCAGCATCCGGCAACGGGGGAGACGATGGCATGGGACAGCTCGCGACCGGACGACCTGGACGCCGTTCTGCAGGTGCTGAGGCAGCACGATCGGGCGATGACGGCCTGAGCTCGATGTTCATCCGGCCGGAATGGCCGGCGCCGGCGGCCGTGCATGCGCTGGTCAGCACCCGGCAGGCCGGCGATGCCAGGCAGTGGCGGGATGGCAGCGTGCCGGTTCCGGCCGAGGCCGGGCTGCCGGCGGCACCGTGCTGGCTGCAACAGGTACACGGCACCACGGTGGTCGCCGCCCACGAGGTACGGGAGCGACCCGAGGCCGATGCGGCCTGGACGAATCAACCGGATCAGCCCTGCGTCGTGCTCACTGCGGACTGCCTGCCGGTCCTGCTATGCGACCGCGCCGGCAGCACCGTGGCCGCAGCCCATGCCGGCTGGCGCGGACTCGCCGCCGGCGTGCTGGAACGCACCGTTGATGCCATGGGCTGTCCGTCCGCCGACTTGCTGGCCTGGCTCGGTCCGGCCATCGGCCCCACCGCCTTCGAGATCGGACCGGACGTGCGCGAGACCTTCCTGCGCCGCGACCCGGGCTGCTCCGCCGCCTTCAGTCCCGGTGCCGGTGACCGCTGGCACGCCGACCTTTACCGCCTCGCCCGCCGACGCCTCAACGGCCTCGGCGTTCGCGATGTGCGCGGCGGAGGGTTCTGCACGGTTACGGAAGGGGAACGGTTTTTTTCCTATCGCCGCGGCGACCGCGAGGGTCGCATGGCCTCGCTGATCTGGCTGACGGGCGGCGGGTAGCCCCGCACAAGGCGCCCGGCGCCGGGCGCCCGGAAAACCAACGCTGCGATTGGTCGGCTCGCGTAGGGTGACGTTCGCCGGCGGCGAACGCACGCGTTGTTGGCGATAAATGCCAATCACCGGAATGAAACCGGACCCTGTCCCGCGTGGGTCCGCTGCGCTTGACCCACCCTACGCGCGCCGAGTGCCACGTTTTCCGGGCGCTTTCCCCGCCGGGGCTTACGCCGGCTCCTCGATGGCCTCCCGGTCGAAGCTGAAGCCAGTCTCGTCGCCATCGACCACGATGCGGTCGCCGGCGACGTAGTCGCCCTGCAGGATGGCGTTGGCCAGACCGTTCTCGACCCGGCTCTGGATCACCCGCTTCAGCGGCCGTGCCCCGTAAACCGGATCGAAGCCGGCCTCGGACAGCTTGTCCAGCGCCGCCTCGGTGAAGCGGATCGCCATGTCCTGCTCCTTGAGTCGATCCGACAGATAGCGGGTCTGGATCGCGGCGATGGCCTTGATCTGATCGCGCTGCAGCGGATGGAACACCACCACGTCGTCCACCCGGTTGATGAACTCCGGCCGGAAGTGCGTGCCGACGATGTCCATCACCGCGTCCTTCATGGCGTCGTAATTCTCCTCGCCGGCCATGCGCTGGATCACGTCAGAGCCCAGGTTCGAGGTCATGACGATGACCGTGTTGCGGAAGTCCACGGTGCGGCCATGGCTGTCGGTGAGGCGGCCGTCGTCCAGCACCTGCAGCAGGATGTTGAAGACATCCGGATGCGCCTTCTCCACCTCGTCCAGCAGGATCACCGAATAAGGCCGGCGGCGTACCGCCTCGGTCAGATAACCGCCTTCCTCGTAGCCGACATAGCCCGGCGGTGCGCCCACCAGACGGGACACCGCATGTTTTTCCATGAACTCGGACATGTCGATCCGGACCATGGCCTCTTCGGTATCGAACAGGAAGGTGGCCAGCGCCTTGCACAGCTCGGTCTTGCCGACACCGGTGGGGCCGAGGAACAGGAACGAACCGTTGGGCCGGTTCGGGTCCGACAGTCCGGCGCGGGAGCGCCGGATGGCATTGGCCACGGCGGCCACCGCCTCCTGCTGGCCGACCACGCGACTGCCGATCGCCTCTTCCATGCGCAGCAGCTTGTCCTTTTCGCCTTCCAGCATCTTCGACACCGGAATGCCGGTCCACTTGGCCACCACCTCGGCCACTTCCTCGGCGGTGACGTTGTTGCGCAGCAGGGTTCGCTCGGCGGTGTCACCGTTGCTGGCGGACTCCAGCCGTTTTTCCAGCTCCGGGATGCGGCCGTACTGCAGCTCCGACATGCGGGTCAGGTCGCCGGCGCGACGAGCGGTTTCCAGTTCCTGCTTCGCCCGCTCCAGCTGTTCCTTGATGTCGGTGGACCCTTCCACGGCCGCCTTCTCGGCCTTCCATATCTCGTCCAGGTCGGAGTATTCCTTCTCCAGCCGGGTCAGTTCCTCCTCCAGCACCTGGAGCCGCTTGCGCGAGGCCTCGTCGGTTTCCTTTTTCAGCGCCTCGCGCTCGATCCGCAACTGGATCACGCGCCGCTCCAGCCGGTCCATTTCCTCCGGCTTGGAGTCGATCTCCATGCGAATGCGGCTGGCGGCCTCGTCCACCAGGTCGATGGCCTTGTCCGGCAACTGGCGGTCGCTGATGTAGCGGTGCGACAGGGTGGCCGCGGCGACAATCGCCGGGTCGGTGATTTCCACCTTGTGGTGCACCTCGTAGCGTTCCTTCAGGCCGCGCAGGATGGCGATGGTGTCCTCGACACTGGGCTCGTCCACCAGCACCTTCTGGAAGCGCCGTTCCAGCGCCGCGTCCTTCTCGATGTACTTGCGGTACTCGTCCAGCGTGGTGGCGCCGATGCAGTGCAGCTCGCCCCGGGCCAGCGCGGGCTTGAGCATGTTGCCCGCATCCATCGAGCCCTCGGCCTTGCCGGCACCGACAATGGTATGGATCTCGTCGATGAACAGGATGACCTGACCTTCCTGCTTCGCCAGGTCGTTCAGCACCGCCTTCAGCCGTTCCTCGAATTCGCCGCGGAACTTGGCGCCGGCGATCAGCGCGCCCATGTCCAGCGACAGCAGGCGCTTGTTCTTGATGCCCTCGGGAACCTCGCCATTGATGATGCGCTGGGCCAGACCCTCGACGATGGCGGTCTTGCCGACACCGGGCTCGCCGATCAGCACCGGGTTGTTCTTGGTCCGGCGCTGCAGCACCTGCACCGTGCGGCGGATTTCGTCATCGCGGCCGATGACCGGATCGACCTTGCCCTGTTCGGCGCGCTCGGTCAGGTCGATGGTGTATTTCTCCAGCGCCTGACGCTGTTCTTCCGCGTTGGGGTCGTTGACGTTCTGGCCACCGCGCACGTCGTCGATGGCTTTCTCCAGGGCCTGCTTGCCGACCCCCGCCTTGCGCAGCATCTGGCCCAGCGGTCCCTTGTCGTCCAGCGCCGCCAGCACGAACAGTTCGCTGGAGATGAACTGGTCCTTGCGCTTCTGCGCCAGCTTGTCGGTGAGATTCAGCAAGCGGCCCAGATCCTGGGATGCCTGCACGTCGCCGCCGACGCCTTCCACCGTGGGAATGCGTTCCAGATTCCGGTCCAGTTCGGTCCGCAGCTGATTGATGTTGGTCCCGGCCATGGACAGCAGGTGGCGCACGCCGCCCCCGTCCTGGTCCAGCAGCGCCGCCATCAGGTGTACCGGTTCGATGAATTGATGGTCACGACCCAGCGCCTGGCTCTGGGCATCCTGGATCGCCATCTGAAATTTTGTCGTCAGTTTGTCCATGCGCATGTCAATTCGTCTCCCTAAGCATGCGTGTTCCCATGCAAAGCTTAGTTGGGGCGAATCGGTTTGGACGCAAGGCGAGCGGGTTTCTGGAGGTGCCGATCCGTTTCCGTGCCGGATGCGGGGGCGGGC
>PXAT01000049.1 GCA_003565775.1 Ectothiorhodospiraceae bacterium
AACCTGTTTAAAGAAAATCCTCTCACAGCTTCAGTTATGGCAGAAATTGGCCACGAAATTATGCTTAGCCGCCTTCTCCTTCACCAGCTGGCTGCAATGTTTTCCCGGCCGGAAGATTTAAAGTATGTTGAAGGAGACAATCTATATATTCCGGCCTTAAGCATCGTTTCGCATATCACACAAAATGCCGAGAAGGTAATTAACCAAACCATGGAACTGATGGGTTCGGCAGGTTACGCCACAGAGTGGAACCTGGAACGCTGCTGGCGTGATCTTAAAACAATCCAGGTGCACCTGGGCAGCTGGGAACTTAATAAAATGGAACTGTCCAGATATTTTTACAAGTCTCAAAGCCTGTAAGGAAAGAGAGGCTTTCATACCATGCGCTCAATAGATGATTTTACCCGTCCCAGGGAATTTCTTTCGCCAATCGATGACTATTTCGGCAAAATAGTGCGCCAGTGGGCAGATAATGAGGTAATTCCCCGCCGGCAGCGCTACGATGAAGACTGGAAGGATCACCACCTGATTGAACCGGCTTTCGATAAACTGATGGGAGAACTTGGCCTGCAGAGGGTTCTTTTCCCCGAGGATCTCGGCGGTTGGGGTCTCGGTCATTCTCATTACACTGCTTCAGCTTCCTTTCGCCTGATGGAAGAGGTGGCGCGCGCCGATTCCGGCATTGCCGTAGCTTTCGGAGTTACTTTCTGGCCGCTTATTATGATCTGCAATGAACCTCATCTTAATCGTCGGCTCTGTGAAGAATTTGCCCCGCTTTTCTGCGGTACTAATAAAGCTGTTTTCGCCGCTAATGCGATGACCGAACCCCAGGGCGGCGCCGACATCGAAAACATGGATATTATCAAAGGCGCCACTATCGAAACAACGGCAGCTTTAGACGGCGATGAATGGATCATTAATGGCCATAAGCTTTGGCCTACTAACAGCGGCGGAGTCTGCAGCCTTTTTGGTGTTGTTTGCACCACCAACCCCGGTTCCAAAGATTTAAATGACTTTGCCTTTATCTTTGTCCCCGCAGACAGGCCCGGGGTGACCCAGGGTGGTCCCTACCAGAAAGCTGGTATGGCTGCCGATAAGAATGGTGATGTTTGGTTCGATCATGTTCGTGTTCCTAAACATTACCGCGCCTGCGGACCCGGGAATGACTATAAATATTTTAAAGAAGTGATCTCTTTCGGCAACATGGGCAGTATCGCTTTTGTCAGTGGAGCAATGATGAATGTTTTCGAAATCCTGCAAAATTTTTTTGATGGCAACTTTTATCTTGGTCGGCCGCTGAAAGAACACGATGCAGTCGCCGCTGTCCTGGCAGATATTGTAAAAGATATTGAAATTATTCGTATCATAGGTTACCAGTATGCCCGCATGCTTGATCGCCCCGACCTTTATGGCTCGCGCTGGAACGATGAAATTGTAGCCAAGGGTCGTGCTTATAAATATTTTGCCTGTGACCGTGCTGTTGAAGACCTGGGTAAGGCGATGAACCTGATGGAAAGCCGCGGCAGTGACCGTGCCTGCGATATAGAGAAACATTGGCGGGATATCAAGATAGTTCAACTGTGGATGGGCGGCAAACAGCTCTGCCAGATGGAAACTGCACGCTGGTTTTTTGACTGCAAAACACTTTAAAGGAGGAACCTCTTTGGATGAGGGCTTAAGACGTTTTAAACCTGTCGGTTCAATTAACCGCAAGCTTGAAGAACAGTTGAAAAATGCCGATTTAAAAGAACAGGTTATAGCAAACCTTGAATACCTGGAACCGGAAAACGCACGCGAACTGGCCAGGCTGCTGCTCTGGAGCGATTCTGCTTTTTCTTTCGGCCTCCTCGGCCAACTACCCCGCAGCTTTAACTTTGCCGTGGTTTTTTTTGACGAACTGGGGCGGCAGCTGCACAATGTTCCTCCTGATCTGCTGCGCCAGTTTACTGCTGAAATGGCCCGGAACGTAGACACAAAAACTATGGCGGCGCTTCCCGGCACTTATGCTCCTATATTTTCCGCTCTGAGCTATCCTGCCGACGATCAAAACGGATCTAAACTTTTACAGAGAGAAAAGAAGATCCGCTTTATCAGGGAGAAAATCGACTCTGCAGATTTTGGCAAAGTTCGCTCTTCTGTTACAAAACACCTTGAAGAACACTACCCTTTTATCGAAGGCACTGCTGAAGCGATCATCAGTGACCCGGTTGTTTTTGCCAACCTGATCAATATTCTGCCTCCGCTGCTCAATCATCTTCTAAAAGTGACTGCCAGTGCCCTGAAACAAATTGACTATCCTCCGGAAATCCTGGCCAGTGCAATTTTTAACCTGGCAAATGATCTAGAAGCAGAGGAACTGGGCACAATTATCAATAATGTGAACCGCCTGATCAATAACCTGCACGAGGGAAACGCTATCTTAGGAGGCAGTGAACCACGCTTTCGCCGGGTTTTAGAAAATATCCTGGGAAAAACGCTGCAAGAGATCGATGAAGAAGCGGCAGCATCGGTTCTGCTGGCTTTAGGTGAAGACCTGGAAACATTTTTCTGTGCCGCTGCCGATACAGCCTTAAAAAGACCGGAACTTACAGCAGAGCTGTTCATTGCAATGATGCAGGGGTCTTCTGCTGCCCTGCGCGGCATGAGCTACATGCTTGATCGCTTATATGAAATGCCTCCCGGCCATTTTGCCCATTTCACTGATAGCTTTACAAATAATGAACCGGCAGAAAGCGCTAAACTTTTTAACAGCCTGCTTGGTTTAAGTAACCGTATTTTAAATGAAAACCCGGCTCTGCTTGAAAAGGCCGCAGTTTCGTTTTTGCAATCAGTTGACAGAAATGAACTGCAAAATCTGCTGCACAATCTTTTACAGCAGGGAAGAGGTGTTCCCGGCAGTAAAGAGGCTCTCTTTGAACTGTTCCCACCGCAAGATACAGCAAAAGCGCTAAACATATATCTTGCTTCCTTCAATCAAAAAATGGCAGACAAGCCCTCTGCTAAAGACGAAATTATATCCCTCTACCTGCAGCATCTTGATCAGGATCAGCTCTCAGCTGCTTTACTGAATACATCCGGCCGTCTGGCCGACGGCCTGGCAAAAAACCCGCAGTTATCCCGGTCATTAATCCGGGCATTTTTTA
>PXAT01000082.1 GCA_003565775.1 Ectothiorhodospiraceae bacterium
AACATGATGTCACGACGATTTTTGTCCACGTTCGCGAAATAATTAAACTCTTTCCCTCTACCTCGCGTTTCTCTATTGTCAGGGCTCTGTTACCGGTCCAAACAATGGGTATTCTGCGGAGGTAACTGTGGCGGTTAAGAAGGCGAAAAACACAGCGAACGGGCAATCCAGCGCGAGCATCGGTTTCGAACAGAAGCTCTGGCTCACCGCCGATAAACTCCGCAACAACATGGACGCGGCGGAATATAAGCCCGTCGTCCTCGGCCTGATCTTCCTGAAATACATCTCCGACCCCTTCGAGGAACACCGAGCCAAACTGGTTGTGGGCAAAGACGATTACGAGGGCGCGAATCCTGAGGACCCCGACGAGTACAAGGCCGAGAACGTTTTCTGGGTGCCCGCCGAGGCCCGCTGGTCCCATCTTCAGGCGAACGCAAAGCAACCCACCATCGGCAAGACGGTCGACGACGCCATGGTCGCGATCGAGCGGGACAACCCGCGCCTCAAAGGCGTCCTCCCGAAGGATTACGCCCGGCCCGGCCTCGACAAGCAACGGCTGGGTGAGTTGATCGATCTGATCGGGACGATTGCCCTCACCGCCGCCAGCGAAGGCGAAAAGGCGCATCGCTCCGTGGATCTGCTCGGTCGCGTATATGAGTATTTCCTGACCCGCTTCGCCAGTGCCGAGGGCAAGAACGGCGGCCAGTTCTACACCCCCAGTTGCGTGGTGCGCCTGCTGGTTGAAATGCTCGCCCCCTACAAAGGCCGCATCTACGACCCCTGCTGCGGTTCCGGCGGCATGTTCGTGCAATCGGAAAAGTTCGTCGAGGCCCATGGCGGGCGGGTGGGAGACATCAGCATCTACGGACAGGAAAGCAACGCGACCACCCGCCGTCTCGCCGTCATGAACCTCGCCCTGCGCGGTATCGAGGCCGACTTCGGACCCGAACATGCCGACACCTTCCGCCGTGACCTCCATCCCGATCTCCGCGCCGACTACGTGCTCGCCAATCCTCCTTTCAATGACAGCGACTGGCATCGCAAGGACGATGATGTGCGCTGGGCGTACGGCGTCCCGCCCAAAGGCAACGCCAACTTCGCCTGGGTCCAGCACTTCATCCACCACCTCGCGCCCCACGGCATGGCCGGCTTCGTCCTCGCCAACGGGAGCATGTCCTCCAACCAATCCGGGGAAGGGGACATCCGCAAAGCCCTCATCGAGGCGGACCTCGTGGACTGCATGGTCGCCTTGCCCGGCCAGCTCTTCTACAGCACCCAGATTCCGGTATGCCTCTGGTTCCTCACCAAGAGCAAGAGCGCCGACGCCAAACTCGGATTCCGCGACCGCCGCAAACAGACCCTCTTCATCGACTCCCGCAAACTCGGCACCCTGACCGACCGCGTCCACCGCGAGCTGACCGACGCCGATCTGGACAAGATCACCAGCACCTACCACGCATGGCGGGGCGATTCCTCAACCAAGAACCCTTATGCCGATGTGGCCGGCTTCTGCAAATCCGCCACCACTGAAGAGATCGCCGCCCACGGCCACGTACTCACCCCGGGTCGCTATGTCGGGGCCGCCGAAGTCGAGGACGACGGCGAGCCCTTCGAGGAAAAGATGCCACGCCTGGTCGCCGAGTTGGAGGCGCAGTTTGCCGAGTCGGCGAAGCTGGAAAAGGCGATTCGGGAGAATCTGAAAGGGCTGGGATTTTGAAGACTGGACGTGGTGCCTTGGCCAATGTGTATAAAAAAGCTCATTCTTTATGCATATTGGTGGGCATATACATAGATATGAAGCCGATCCTATAGTCATTTTTTGTTGAACATACCCCACGGACCTCTTTATATTAATTGCTGTGTTTAATATAACCGATTCGGACTCCTGTAATGAACGCAGATGACAACAAGATTGCCCGTGCGGGTTGTTATGTCCGGCAAGGGACAGGTTATCGGGCTTTTCTTCCGAACCCGCTTCCCCCCGATCCGCCCGTCGATTTGGGTGGCCGACTGCGCGGGTTGTTGTCAGAGGCGGATTATGCGCTTGGCCGACTGGATGGTGCGGTGCTGACCCTGCCTAATCCGGAGCTTTTCGTTTTCATGTATGTGCGCAAGGAAGCGGTGCTATCCAGCCAGATCGAAGGCACACAAAGTTCATTGCAGGATCTTTTGGCCGTTGAAGCGAAAATCCGCGATCCGCACACCCCTGCCGATGTGGCGGAAGTGGTCAACTATGTCCGGGCGATGAACCA
Source organism: Ectothiorhodospiraceae bacterium (assembly GCA_003565775.1). Taxonomy (GTDB): domain Bacteria; phylum Pseudomonadota; class Gammaproteobacteria; order Nitrococcales; family Aquisalimonadaceae; genus Methylonatrum. The sequence goes on from PXAT01000082.1 coordinate 2,253, forward strand.
TGGCTTGCGGCGTCTGGCCGATCTGCCCGTCTCCGTTCGACTCATCAAGGAGATTCATGCGGAGCTTCTGAAAGGCGTGCGTGGGGGCGCACTGACACCCGGCGAGCTACGCACAACGCAGAATTGGATCGGTCCGGGAGGCTGCACCTTAACCGAGGCCAGCTTCGTGCCTCCGCCGCCGCAAGAGGTCCCCGTGGCCCTCGGCGATCTGGAGCGATTTTTGCACTCGGAGTCCGACTTGCCGCCGCTGGTTCAGCTCGGACTGGCGCACGCCCAGTTCGAGACCATCCACCCGTTCCTCGACGGCAACGGCCGCGTGGGGCGGCTGCTCATTACGTTCCTTCTCGTGGAAAAGAATCTGCTGTCGCGGCCCGTGTTGTATTTGTCGCACTACTTCAAACGCCATCGCGCCGCGTATTATGAGCACCTGCAGGCAGTGCGCGACGCCGGTGATTGGGAAGGCTGGATCCGCTTCTTTCTCCAGGGTGTCTGCGAAGTCAGCCGTGAAGCCACGCAAACCGCCGCCGCCATTTTGCGGATGCGGGAAGCATATCGCACGCGCATTACCGAACGTCTTGGCCGCGCTGCTGCCAATGGCCATCGGATCATGGACCAATTATTTGATCACCCCATCATCACCACAACGCTGGTGCGAGAATGGCTTGGGGTCACACCCGCCGGCGCCATCAATCTCGTCAATCGCCTCGCCGATATCGGACTCCTACGCGAAATCACCGGCTACACCCGCAACCGCCGCTTCCGATTCGATCCCTATTTACAACTGTTTGAAGAATCCCCAACCAGCGCCGGAGAAATGCATGAGTGAGCGCAAGACCATGCATGCGCCAACCAACCGCCCCCGCCGACA
>PXAT01000127.1 GCA_003565775.1 Ectothiorhodospiraceae bacterium
GAGGAACTGTTCGACCGCGACGGTGTGGTCCGCAGCGAACAGCTTAGCGAGGAACGCGAAGAACGCGGGGCGATGGAGGGTGGAGTCCCGGGTGCCCTGACCAATCAGCCACCGGGCGGGGGCGAGATCGCCGGCGAGGCCGAGGAGGGCGCCGACGGCGAACTGCCGCCGACGCGGCTCAGCAATTCGAGCATTCGCAACTTCGAGGTGGGCAAGACCATTCGGCATACCCAGCACGGTCAGGGCAACATCGACCGGCTGACGGTCGCGGTACTTGTGGACGAACGCACGGTCACCAGCGAAGAGGGTGAGCAGATCCGTGAGGCCCTGGCCGAAGAGGAACTGACGCGGATTTCCGCACTGGTTCGTGACGCGGTCGGTTTTTCCGAAGGGCGCGGAGACAGTATCAATGTCATCAGCGCCGCGTTCCAGGAAGTGGCCGAGGAAGACTTCGCGATCGAGGAGCCGTCGATCTGGCAGCAGCCCTGGATGGTGGAACTGATCCGCTGGGTGATTGCCGGGCTGATCGTGCTTGCCCTGATCTTCCTGGTGGTGCGCCCGCTGATCAACGGTCTGCTGACGGCAAATCGCCGCGAGAGCGAGGAACGCAGCGAACAGCTGCGTCTGACCGCGGAGCGTGACAAGGAGGCCCAGCTGGCGCTGGCCGGCGGCGGGGCGGCAGCATCGTCTGCCCAGCTGGCTTACGCCGGGTCGCAGAGTGATGGTTCGCACGAGGCCCGCATCGAAGCTGCGCGGGATATGATCAACCAGGATCCGGCGCTTGCCGCGAATACCGTGAAGAAGTGGCTGAACGATGGCGAAGGATGATGCTCTGCCGATCAGTGGTGCGCAGAAGGCGGCCATATTCCTGATGACGCTGGGGGAGGACTCGGCGGCCGACGTGATGCGTCATCTCGGACCGCGCGAGATCCAGGTGCTGGGTAACGCCATGACCAGCGTCAACAACATCAACAAGCGCCAGGTGGACGGCGTGGTCGAGGAGTTCGTGACCGAAGTCGGTCAGCAGACGGCGCTCGGCATCGGTAACACAGACTATATCCGCACGGTGCTGGTCAAGGCGCTGGGCGAGGAAAAGGCCGGCAGCATCTTCGACCGGATCTCCATGGGCGGCACGTCCCGCGGCCTGGAGCAGCTGAAGTGGCTGGACGGCAAGACCGTGGCGGAAATGCTGCGTACCGAGCATCCGCAGATCATCGCCATCGTCGTCGCCTATCTGGATCCGGACCTGTCGGCCGAGGTGGTCAGCGAGCTGCCGGAGCGGTTGCGGCATGACGTGATCATGCGGGTCGCGACGCTGGAAGGGATCCAGCCGGCCGCGTTGAAGGAACTCGACGAAGTCATGGAGCGGCAGTTCTCGGGCAAGCAACGGATCAAGTCGGCCGCTATCGGCGGCGTCCAGGCGGCGGCCGACATTCTCAATCTGCTCGAGGCCTCGGTGGAGAATCCGCTGATGTCGCAGGTCAGCGAGTTCGACAGCGATCTGGCGCAGCGCATCCAGGATCTGATGTTCACCTTCGAGGATCTGGTCGGTCTGGATGACCGTGCGATGCAGACTCTGCTGCGCGAGATCGGTAACGATTCGCTGGTGCTGGCGCTGAAGGGCGCCGATGCCGGCGTGCGCGAGAAGATCTTCGGCAACCTCTCCCGACGGGCCTCGGAAATGCTGCGCGAGGACCTGGAAGGTCGCGGGCCGGTGCGGGTCAGCGACGTGGAGCAGGCGCAGAAGGAAATCCTGACCACGGCCAAGCGTCTCGCCGACGAGGGCCAGATCATGCTGGCGGGTGGCGGCGATGAGCTCATCTGAGGGCGGCGCGGAGTGGGTCTCGCGCCCTTTGCGCGACCATGACCTGCGGACATCGGATGTGCGTCGCTGGGAGGCGCCGTCAATGGATCGTCCGTTTTCCGGTCCGGCAGTCGGTGACGACGAGGAGTCCGATCCGTCGGACTGGTTTCCCACCGCCGAGGAACTGGACCAGCTGCGTGAGGCAGCACGCGCCGAGGGTCACGAGGAAGGTCTGGCGTCCGGCCGCGCCGAAGCCGCAAGCGAACTGGAAAAGGAACGTCAGCGCCTGGAAAAGGCACTGGCCGACAAGCGGGCGCGCCTCGACGCCCTGCTGAATGCCCTGGCCGAGCCGCTGGCAGATGCTGATCAGCAGGTGCTGGATCAACTGGCCGAACTGGCCATGACGGCCGCCCGGCATGTGGTGGGTCGGGAGCTGCAGACGACCCCGGGCGAAGTGATGGCCGTGATCCGCGAAGCCCTGGCGCTGTTGCCGGCGGCGTCACCGGATATCCGGGTGCATGTCAGCCCCGAGGACTACAACCTGCTGGCCGAGGCCGAACCGGATCATGCGGCCGCGCCGGAAACCGCCTGGCGGCTGGTGCATGACACCACGATCAGCACCGGCGGCTGCCGTGTACTCAGTGGCCACTCGGTGATCGACGCCACGGTCCAGAAACGCCTGAATCAACTGTTTTTCCAGACCCTCGGTGTCGAGCGACGACGCGACCTCGCCAGCCATGACGGCGCCGAGGCCGACGCGGGCACCGAGCGACGTTCGCCCGGAGACGAGGAATGACGCTCGATCTCGAGACCCGGCCCCGGCGCTGGAGCGAGAGCCTGCGTGCTCGGGCCGATGCACTGCATCGTCCCGCCCTGGCCGTGGAAGGTTCGCTGCGCCGGATGGTCGGGCTCACGCTGGAAGCCAGTGGCTGCCAGGCGCCGATCGGCGCGCGCTGCAGTATTCGCTCGCCGCTCGGGCAACCGGTGGAGGCCGAAGTCGTTGGCTTCGGCGAAGATTGCCTGTATCTGATGCCCACCGGCGATACGCAGGGCTTGCGTCCGGGCGCCGCCGTGATTCCGGAAGAGGGTGTTTACGAGGCGCTGGTCGGCGAGGATCTGCTCGGTCGCGTGATCGACGCCGCCGGCCGGCCGCTGGACGGCAAGGGTCCGCTGCGAAGCACCGACCGGCGACCGCTGACCGGCCGTGGCACCAACCCCCTCGATCGCGCACCGATTCGGCAACCGCTGGACGTCGGCGTGCGTTCGATCAATGCTCTGCTCACGGTCGGCCGCGGCCAGCGTATGGGTCTCTTCGCCGGCAGCGGTGTCGGCAAGAGTGTGCTGCTCGGCATGATGACCCGCTATACCGAGGCCGATGTCGTGGTGGTCGGGCTGATCGGGGAACGTGGCCGGGAAGTTCGCGAATTCATCGAGGAAAGCCTTGGTGAAGAGGGGCTGCGACGGGCGGTGGTGGTCGCCGCGCCCGCCGATGCACCGCCACTGATGCGCCTGCATGGCGCGATGCAGGCCACCGCGGTGGCCGAGTACTTCCGCGATCAGGGCAAGCAGGTCCTGCTGCTGATGGACTCCCTGACCCGCTATGCCCAGGCGCAGCGGGAGATCGGGCTGGCCATCGGCGAGCCGCCCACCACCAAGGGTTATCCGCCGTCGGTGTTCGCTCGGCTGCCACGTCTGGTGGAACGGGCCGGCAACGGGCGCGACGGTGAAGGATCGATTACCGCCTTCTATACGGTGCTAGCCGAGGGCGATAACCAGCAGGATCCGATTGCCGACGCGGCGCGGGCCATCCTCGACGGGCATCTGGTGCTGAATCGCGAGTTGGCGGATGCCGGGCATTATCCGGCGATCGATATCGAACAATCGGTGAGTCGTGCGATGATCAACATCACCGAGCCCGACCATCGGATGCTGGCGCAGCGTTTCCGCCAGATCTATGGCCGGTATCGGCAGAATCAGGATCTGATCAACGTCGGTGCCTACGAGGCCGGCAGCGACCCCGGTATTGATGAGGCCATCGAACAGTTTCCTTATCTAATGCGATTCCTGGCCCAGGATCTCCATGACGCGGAGGGCCTGGAGGCCAGCCTGAGCGGACTGGAGGATCTCCTGCAATGAACCGGCGGGTGCGCATGGAAACGGTGAAGCAGGTGTTCGGCAAGCGCGAGGAACGCGCTGCCCGCGGCATGAACGAGGCCCGACGCAAACTCGGCGAGGAACGGGAACGGCTGGCCCAACTGGAGCAGTTCCGCGCCTCCTATCAGGACGGTTCGCGGGACCAGCAGACCATCGACGCGTTCCGGTTGCGGGATTACAACGCCTTTCTCGGGCGGCTGGAGGACGCGATCCGCCAGCAGTATGCACAACTCGAAATCCTCGAACGTCAGGCGCAGGAGTCCGAGCAACGCTGGCAGGAACAGCGTCGCCGGGTCAGCGCGGTGGGCAAGGTGGTCGAGCAGGCTTCCCGCGCCGAACAGGATGAGGCGGGTCGCCGGGAGCAGGACGTCAGTGACGAACAGGCCGCACGACGTGGCACTGGAACGCGGGACTGAGTCAGCCTTGCAGCGGCCGGCTCCGGCCACGAGGGCGTGAATCCGTCGGCGCGTCCCGGACAGGCTGGCCCCGATCTTGCTGAGAGATCTCCCGGACACCTTAATCCTGATGATGGAGCGGAGCATGAACGGCCTACATTTCTTGCAGGCAGTCCTGGGTCAGTCCGGCACCGGCAAACAACTGGGGCAGGCGCTGCAGGACCCGGAAAACAAGGGCTTTCTGCAGGCCCTGGTGGAGTCGGGTGCCTTCGGCGATACCGATATCGATCCGGAAACCCTGCAGGCCATGCTGCGCGGTGATATCCCCATGGACCTGCCGAATCGGGGCGAAGACTTGCCGCCAATGGGCGCATCCTTGCCGCCCGGGCAGCAGCTCGAGGGCGATGCCGAGCTGCGCGATGAGGAATTGCCGCTGGAAGACCCGCTGGTGATGCTCGCCGCGCTCGGCCTGCAGCCGGGTGCGGATGAAGCGCGCGGCATGAGCCAGCGGGATGCCGAACTGCGGCAGTCCGCCCAGGGCGAGCAGCTCTCCGCAAGGCTGGCACTGCTGGATCAACTGGAATTGCGCCGGAAGGGCAGTCAGCATGAGGGGCCGGACAAACTCGCCGCCCGGTCTTTTTCCGAGACCGCCGGCCTGCAGCAGTTCCAGGCACTGATGCCGGCCGCGGGCGCCGATGCGCGCCCGACTGCCATGCCCACCTTTACCGTCGGTACGCCGATGGATCAGGCGGGCTGGGGTCAGGCATTGGGCGAGCGCGTGCTGCTGCTCGCCGGGCAGGGCATTAAGGAAGCGCGCATTCAGCTCAACCCGCGGGAGCTCGGACCGGTCGATGTCGCGATTACCATGCGGGACGAAAAGACCACGGTGGTATTCCAGGCACAGCATGCGGTGACGCGGGAAGCCCTCGAAGCGGAATTGCCGCGGCTCCGGACCATGCTGCAGGAACAGGGCTTCCAGCAGCTGGACGTCAATGTCGGGCGCGACGGCAGTCGCGAGATGGCGGAGCGGGATTCCGGGCGTGCCGGTCGCGGTGATACCGGTGATGGCGAACAGGACGATGCGGCGCTGGACGGTGAGCGCCGCGAGACCGGTCTGGTGAGTACCAGGCTGCTGGATCATTACGTATAGGAAACGGTATGCGAGAAACGCGATACGGTCGGCAGTCGGGGCTGTCCAAGCTGGTGCTGATCATCATTATCCTCCTGCTACTGCTGCTCGCCGGTGGCGCTGCGGCCGGTCTTTATCTGACGGGCATGATCGGCGGCGACGAGGATGGCGCGGCAACGGCGGAGCCTGTGCGGCAGCCGGCGCTGTATCGCGAGATCGACCCGCCGATCACGGTGAATCTGACCCGTGACGGTATCCCCCAGGCAGTGTTACAGGTGCGGCTGCAGGTGATGACCCGGGAAGAAAAGACCCTCGAAGATCTCGGCAAGCACATGCCCATGATTCGCAATAATCTGATTACGCTGTTCGCCGATCAGCAGCCCGAGGAACTGACGTCGCGCGAGGGCAAGGATGCCTTGCGCGAGGCCTCGCGCGACGAAATCAACAAGATTCTCGAAGACGAACGCGGGCACGGTGAAGTGGAAGCCGTGTTCTTCACTCATTTCGTGATGCAGTAGCCCTTAGCCATGGCCGGTCAGGACATCCTCAGCCAGGACGAAATCGACGCGCTGCTGCATGGCGTGGACGACGGTGACGTGGCCGAGGAGGAATACAGCGAGCCGGGCCAGGCGCGCGAGTTCGACTTCAACAGCCAGGAACGGATCGTGCGCGGGCGCATGCCCACGCTGGAGATGATCAACGAGCGTTTCGCCCGTCTGTTCCGCATTGGCCTGTTCAACATGTTGCGACGGACGCCGGAGGTCTCGGTCAAGGGCGTCGACATGATCAAGTTCGGCGAATACGTCCACAGCCTGTTCGTACCCACCAGCCTGAATATCGTGCGCATCAATCCGCTGCGCGGCTCGTCGCTGTGCATTGTCGACCCGAAGCTGGTGTTCATGCTGGTGGAGAACTTCTTCGGCGGTGACGGGCGTTACTACACGAAGGTCGAGGGTCGTGAATTCACGGCCACCGAGTTGCGCGTGGTGCGCAAGGTGCTGGATCAGGCCTTCGCCAGTCTGGAAGAGGCCTGGTCCCCGGTGATGCCGGTGGAATTCGAGTATCTGAACTCCGAGGTCAATCCGCAGTTCGCGAACATCGTCAGCCCCTCCGAGGTGGTGGTGGTCTGTCGTTTTCATGTGGAGCTGGAGGGCGGCGGCGGCGAGTTTCATGTCACCATTCCCTACACCAATATCGAGCCCATCCGCGAGCAGCTCAACGCCGGTGTTCAGAGTGACCGCAACGAAGTCGACGAACGCTGGACCCGCTCGCTGCGCGAGGAAATGAAGGGTGCCGAGGTGGAACTCAGCAGTCAGCTCACCACCATCCGCCTGAGTCTGCGCGATCTGCGCGATCTGCGGCCGGGGGACGTGATTCCCTGTGACATGCCGGAGCTGGTGACCGTGGCCGCCGAGGGGGTACCGGTGTTCCGTGCTCGTTATGGCGAAAGCAATGGCCAGGCGGCGCTGAAAATCGAATCCAAGGTGGTACCGCCGGAAGAAAAGGCACCGCCGGTTCTCAGGAGAGGAAAAAATGACGGCTGACGACGACGATCGGCAGCGGAGTGCCGAAGACGATATGGCTGCCGAGTGGGATGCAGCGCTGGCCGAGCAGGATGATGACGGGGCCGGCGAGCAGGAGGCCCCGGAGCCGCCGAAGACAAAGCCCGCCGGCAGGGCATCGGGGAAATCCGATTCAGGGCCGGAGAAGGCGCGCCTCGATCCGCTGAAGGATGAGACCGGGGACGGTGCTGCGGACGAGAACCGCAATCTGGACGTGATCATGGATATCCCGGTGACCATGTCCATGGAAATCGGTCGCACCCGCATCAGCATTCGCAATCTGCTGCAGCTCAACCAGGGTTCGGTGGTGGAGCTGGACCGGCTCGCCGGCGAACCGCTGGACGTGATGGTCAACGGCACCCTGATCGCGCATGGCGAGGTGGTGGTGGTGAACGACCGTTTCGGTATCCGTCTGACCGATGTCATCAGTCCGGCGGAACGGGTCAAGAAGCTCAAGTGATGGCTATCCGTCACCTGCTTGTCATTGCGATGCTTGCCGGTGTCGGTTTCTTGTCGCCTGCCCTGGCGGCGGAGCCCGGTGCGCCGGGGCTGGACGCCCAGGCTCTGCTGCGGGTCGGGCTCGGTCTGCTGGCGGTGCTGGCCGTCATTCTCGCGCTCGGCTGGATCATGCGGCGTATGGGCACCATGTCCGGCGGCCTTGGCGGCCGTTTACGCGTGCTCGGTGCGGTATCGCTGGGCAGTCGCGAGCGCGCGGTGCTGGTTCAGGTGGGTGATGAACAACTGCTGATCGGCGTTTCACCCGGTCAGGTACGGACCTTGCACAAGCTCCCTCAACCGCTGGATCTCACCGGCTCCAGATCCGGTACGGCGGGAGGGACGCAGGCCAATTCCGGTTTTGCCGCCAGACTGCAGCAGGCGCTGCAGCGGCAGCAGCCGGACAAGCGCTAGGCATATCCCCCTCCCGACGGCACCCCTGGACCCGGTCAGACCGGATTCCTTCAGGGGTGACTCGACACATGCTTCGAAACGACATTTTCCTTGGTCGGTTGCCGCGTTTGCTGCAGCTGTCCACCCTGTTGCTGGGCCTGCTCATGCCATCCCTGGCGATGGCGCAGGTCGGCGGGCTGGACGCCATCACCGTGCAGGACAGCGAGGAGGGCACCACCTACAGTGTGAGCCTTCAGATCCTGTTCCTGATGACGCTGCTGACGGTGCTGCCGGCGGCGGTGCTGATGATGACCGGCTTCACCCGCATCGTGGTGGTGCTCGGCATCCTGCGTAACGCCATCGGCACAGCCCAGACCCCGTCCAATCAGGTCCTGATCGGGCTTGCCTTCTTCCTTACCCTGTTCGTGATGTACCCGGTGTTCGAACGGGTCTGGGAGGAGGCGGTACAGCCCTACATGGCCGAGGAGCTGGCGCCGGACCAGGCGGTGCAGACGGCGATGGTGCCGTTCCGCGAATTCATGACGGCCCAGACGCGCGAGTCCGATCTGGCGATGTTCATGCGCATCTCGGACAACGGCCCGGTGGAGAGCATGGATGATGTGCCCTTCACCGTGCTGGTGCCGGCCTTTGTCACCAGCGAACTCAAGACCGCCTTCCAGATCGGTTTCATCCTGTTTCTGCCGTTCCTGATCATCGACCTGGTGGTCGCCAGCACGCTGATGTCCATGGGCATGCTGATGCTGTCGCCGATGATCATCTCGCTGCCGTTCAAGATCATGCTGTTCGTGCTGGTGGACGGCTGGTCGATGGTGATGGGAACGCTGGCCGCCAGTTTCTTTACCTGACAAGACGTTACGTATTTTTCGGAGATTGTTGATGAACCCCGATTTTGCCGTTCAGATTGCCCAGCAGGCCCTCTGGGTCGCCGTCATGATTGCCGGTCCGATCCTGCTGGCCGCGCTGGTGACCGGGGTTCTGGTCGGCATGTTCCAGGCTGCCACCCAGATCAACGAACAGACCATGTCCTTCGTGCCCAAGCTCGGCGTCCTGGTGCTGGTGCTGTTCATCATGGCGCCGTGGATGCTGTCGATCCTCACCGACTTCACCGAGTCGCTGTTTCTGAACATCCCGGGCTGGCTCGGCTGATTCCCGCATGATGACGCTCAGCGCCGCCGAGATCACCGCCTGGGTGGGGGCCTTCATGTGGCCCTTCCTCCGGGTCGGAGCGATGGTCTTCGTCGCGCCGATCTTCGGCAATACCCAGATTCCGATGCGTATCCGGCTGATGCTGACCATTGCCCTGACCGTGGCGATCATGCCGGCAGTCGGCAGCGTGCCGCCGGTGGACGCACTGACGCTGGAGGCGCTGGTCATCGCGATGCAGCAGGTGGTGGTGGGGCTGGCCATGGGTCTGCTGCTGGCGATGGCATTTCAGACCGTGGTCATCGCCGGCGAAGCGGTCGCGCTGACCATGGGGCTCGGCTTCGCCAGCATGATCGATCCCCAGAGCGGGCAGTCGGTACCGGTGGTTTCGCAGTTCCTGCAGGTGGTGATCACCCTGCTGTTCCTCCTGGTGGGCGGGCACCTGATGCTGATCGAGATGACCGCCGCCAGCTTTCAGTCGCTGCCGGTGGGCATCGAGGGACTGGAACGCTCACGGATTGCCCTGATGCTGGCCTGGGCCACGCAGATGTACGCCGGTGCCGTGCTGGTGGCGCTGCCGGCCATCATCATGCTGTTGATGGTCAACATGGCGCTGGGCGTGATGACCCGCGCGGCGCCGCAGATGAACATCTTCTCGGTCGGCTTCCCGCTGACCATGCTGGTCGGTTTCATCCTGATCATGACTCTGGTCATCCCCTCGCTGCCGAATCGCATGTCCGGCATCTGGAGCAGCGCCTTCAACACCATGGGACGGATGCTCGGCCTCCCGGGCTAGACGAAGGACGCAGTGGCGCAATCAGGACCAATCCGCACCGACGTCAGAAAAACCTTCACCACGAAGAACGCGAAGGATACGAAGAAAGGGCGAAACAGTCTGCAGGAAAGGTTCTTAACTTCGTGCTCTTCGTGTCCTTCGTGGTTGGTCGATTTTTTAGGTTGTCCTGTTGACCGTATCTACTTGCCGGGGGCTTCTGGCGGCGTTGCGGCAGCGGCCTGGTAGCTATTGCTCCCGATCAGGCCATGCGGCTTGTCAGCTGACCAAAACCGGTCTCGGGTGCAGGCGCGGGAACAAGTCAGCGCTTTCTTAATCGTGGCGCGCTTTCTGCAGTAGGGCTCCTGTAGCGGTTTCCAGCGACAGGAATTTGGCATGGCCGAAGAGAACGAGAACGGTCAGGAAAAAACAGAAGAGCCGACACCCAAAAAACGCGAGGATGCCCGCAAGAAAGGGCAGGTCCCGCGTTCCCGGGAGCTCAACACCACGGTCATCATGGTGCTGGGGGCGCTCGGTCTGCTGACCTTCGGCAGCTACATGGCCGGCCAGTTGTTCTCCGTGTTCGACCTCAGTTTCAACGTCAGTCGGCAGGACATCTACGACCCGCATGCGCCATTCGGCTATCTGCGCGAGGCGATTCTGATCGGCCTCGCAGCGGTGGCGCCGTTCGGCCTGCTGATGCTGCTGGCCGCGCTCCTGACCCCGGCCGTGCTCGGCGGCTGGGCCTTCAGCGCGCAGGCGATGCAGCCCAAGTTTTCGAAGATGAACCCGCTGAAGGGCCTGCAGCGCATGTTCGGCGTCAAGGCGCTGGTCGAACTCGCCAAGGCGCTGGCCAAGGTCATGGTGGTGGGCGGCGTCAGTGCGGTGCTGATCTGGGGCCTACGGGACAGGATCATGGCGCTCGGCAGCCTGAGCCTGGGCGACGGCCTGCATGAAGGGGCCGACATGTTCTTCTGGGCGTTCCTGGCGATCTCGGCCACGCTGATCCTGGTGGCGGCCGTGGATATCCCCTATCAGCTCTGGGACCACACCAAGAAGCTGAAGATGACCCGGCAGGAAGTGAAGGACGAGTTCAAGCAGACCGATGGCAAGCCCGAGGTCAAGAGCCGCATCCGCCAGATGCAGCAGGAACTGGCACGCGGCCGGATGATGGAAAACGTGCCGCAGGCCGACGTCATCGTCACCAACCCGACCCATTTTGCCGTGGCCCTGCGCTACGACGGCGAACGCATGGGCGCGCCTCGTCTGATCGCCAAGGGTGTCGGTGTGGTGGCCCTGCGGATTCGTGAACTCGGTGCCGAACACGACATCCCGCGGTTCGAGGCACCGCCGCTGGCACGCGCCTTGTATCACACCACCGAACTGGACCAGGAAATCCCGGCCGGCCTGTATCTGGCCGTGGCGCAGGTGCTGGCATACATCTACCAGCTACGCAGCGCCGCGCGCGGCGCGACACCGCCAAACCCCGAGATTCCCGAGGAATTTCTGAAATACGCAAACGCGGCGGCACCCGGTGCCCCGGAACCGCCGTCGGCGTGACGGCATTCTGACGCGACCGCCGGCAAGCCGGCGTCATGGAAGCGCTTCCCGGAGCGCGGCAACCAACGGAAACGACAGATGCAATCCGCCTTTCTCGGTCAGCTCCGCGATTTGAGCCGCAGCGGGCTCGGTGTACCGATCCTGCTCCTGGCGCTGCTCGGGATGATGATCGTCCCGATGCCGCCGCTGGCGCTGGACATGCTGTTCACCTTCAATATCGCGCTGTCGCTGGTGATCATGCTGGTGGCGGTCTATACCCCGCGTCCGCTGGAGTTCCAGGTCTTTCCCACGGTGCTGCTGATCGCCACGCTGTTGCGGCTCGGCCTGAACGTGGCGTCGACGCGTGTCGTGCTGCTGGAAGGGCATACCGGCACCGACGCCGCCGGCAACGTGATCCGGGCCTTCGGCGAGTTCGTGGTCGGTGGCAACTATGCGGTCGGTATCGTCGTGTTCGTGATCCTGGTGATTATCAACTTCATCGTCGTGACCAAGGGCGCCGGGCGCATTGCCGAGGTCAGCGCGCGGTTCACCCTGGATGCCCTGCCCGGCAAGCAGATGGCCATCGACGCCGACCTCAATGCCGGCCTGATCGATCAGAAGCAAGCCCGTCTCCGGCGCGAAGAGGTGTCCCAGGAATCGGACTTCTACGGGTCCATGGACGGTGCCAGCAAGTTCGTTCGTGGTGACGCCATCGCCGGGATTCTGATACTGGTCATCAACCTGGTGGGCGGTCTGGCCATCGGCATCCTCCAGCACGGCATGCCGGCTGCCGACGCCATGCGGACCTATTCGCTACTGACCATCGGCGACGGCCTGGTGGCGCAGATCCCGTCGCTGGTGCTGTCCACGGGTGCCGGCCTGCTGGTGACCCGGGTGTCGGCGCCCCAGGACATGGGCCGGACCGTGCTGACCCAGCTTTTCGCCAAGCCCCAGGCGCTGGCAATTGCCGCCGTGGTGCTCGGCATCATGGGGATCATTCCGGGCATGCCGAACCTGGCCTTCCTCAGCGTCGCCGCCATCGCCGGCTATATGGCCTATCGCATCCACAAGCACAACCTGGAAGGCGGTGACCTGCTGAGTCCGGACGAGGACGACGACCCGCTGGATGATCCCGCCGCGACTGCCGCCAGCGAAGAGCAGCGGGAACTGTCCTGGGAAGACGTGCCGCCGGTGGACGTGATCGGACTCGAAGTGGGTTACGGCCTGATCCCGCTGGTGGACAAGGGGCAGGGCGGTCAGCTGCTGAGCCGGATCAAGGGCGTGCGAAAGAAGCTGTCCCAGGATCTCGGCTTCCTGGTGCAGTCGGTGCACATCCGCGATGACCTGGATCTGTCGCCGAATGCCTATCGCATCAGCATTCACGGTGTGCCGGTGGCCGAGGCCGAGGTGCAGCCGGGCCGGGAACTGGCGATCAATCCGGGCTCCGTGCAGGGCGAGCTCCAGGGCACCCAGACCCGTGATCCGGCCTTCGGTCTGGACGCGGTCTGGATCGAGGCCGGCCAGCGCGATTACGCCCAGACCATGGGTTACACCGTGGTCGATGCGAGCACGGTGGTCGCCACCCATCTCAGCCAGGTCGTACAGACCCACACCCACCAGCTGCTCGGTCATGAAGAGGCGCAGAAGCTGCTGGACATGCTGGCGCGCAGCCAGCCCAAGCTGGTCGAGGATCTGGTGCCGAACACGCTGCCGCTGAGTGTGGTGGTCAAGGTGCTGCAGAACCTGCTGGGCGAGGGCATTCCGATCCGTGACATGCGGACCATCGTCGAGACACTGGCGGAGAACGGTCACCGCGCCAAGGATCCGGCGGAACTGACGATCCAGGTGCGCGAGGCCCTCGGCCGGATGATCGTCCAGAATATCAACGGCATGCGACCGGAACTGGCGGTCATTACGCTGGATTCGCGATTGGAACAGTTGTTGCTTGGAACCATTCAGGGCAATGCGGATGCCGGCGGTTTCGAGCCGGGGCTCGCCGACCGACTGCAGAAGTCACTGGCCGACGCGGCCAGACGCCAGGAAGGCGGCGGTCAGCCGGCGGTGCTGCTGACGGCACCACAGCTGCGGCAATGGCTGTCACGTCTGATGCGGCATGCGGTGCAGGGTCTGCATGTGCTGTCCTACAACGAGGTCCCGGATGATCGTCAGGTCCGGATCGTGGCTTCCATCGGTCAACAACAGGTTTCGGAAGGCGGTTGAAGCCGGACATCAGGTCCTGATTGCCGGCCCCCGCGCCAGAACGGAGAACTGCCATGAAGATCAAGCGTATCTTCGCCAAGGACATGCGACAGGCCCTTGCGCTGGTCCGTGACAATCACGGGCCGGATGCGGTGATCCTGTCCAGCAAGCCGACCCAGGGCGGTGTCGAGGTGATTTCCGCCATCGATTTCGACCAGGCCGAAGTCGAAGAGCTGCTGGCGCGCCAGAAACCGGCGGCTCCGGCCCGGCGACCGGCGTCGGCCGCGATGCCGGCACGCAAGCCGGTTTCCGCGCCAAGGGAGGCGCCTCCGCCGGAGTCGCCGACACCGGTGCGCCCGGTGCGTGCACCCCGGACGGAAACCCGTTCGCGGATAGACGTCAGCCTGGACGACGCCCTGGATGACATTCTCGAGCAGAACCTCGATCAGCAGCAGGACCGGTCGGCCGCGGGGGCGTCGCATGCCCGTCGCGCGCAGTCGGCACCGACGGAACGCTCGCCACTGGCCGATGTGGAGTGGACCCAGGAGCCGGCGATCAAGGAGATGCGCGGCGAAATCAAGACCCTGCGCAGCCTGTTCGAGAATCAGCTGAGCCTGATGGACTGGCAGAAGCGGGCCCAGCAGCATCCGGTGAAGGCATTGCTGCTGCGCAAGCTGGTGGAACTGGGGCTGGGGCGCGACATCTGTCGCAAGCTGGTCGAGCAGATTCCGGAGGAGATGACGCCGGAGCAGGCCATGCGGCGCGCGCTCGGGATCCTGCTGCGGCACCTGCCGGCGCCGGCCGATGACGTGATGGACACCGGCGGTGTGATCGCCATGGTCGGCCCGACCGGGGTTGGCAAGACCACCACGGTGGCCAAGATGGCGGCGCGTTATGCGATGCGTCACGGGGCCCAGCATGTGGCCCTGGTGACCACCGATCAGTTCCGTATCGGCGCCCAGGAGCAGTTGCGCAATTACGCCCGGATTCTGGGTGTCCCGGTGCACTCCGCCGGCAGCGGTGCGGAACTCGGTGAGGTTCTGAACGAGCTGTCCGGCCGTCGGTTGGTGCTGGTGGATACGGCGGGCATGTCGCAACGCGACATGCGCCTGGTCGAGCAATTCAATACGCTGGAAAGCCAGGGCGAACGGGTAAAGAGTTTTCTCGTGTTGTCCACCAGCACGCAACTTGCCACCATGAGTGAGACCGTCCGCGCCTACCGCGAGCTGGGATTGCAGGGCTGCGTGCTGACCAAGCTGGATGAAACCACCAGCCTGGGGGCGGCACTGACCATGCTGCTGCGACACCGGCTGCCGCCGCTGTATCTGGGCACCGGGCAGCGCGTTCCCGAGGACATGGAGCGAGCCCGTGGCGAGCGCCTGATGCAGCGCGCCACCGAGCTGCTGCGCAGCAGTCGGGTCAAGGTCGACGAAGAGGATCTGGCGCTCATGTTCGGGCGACCGGCCGGTAATTAGCAGAACACGGGCTGCCGGGGACGGTGGCTGCGGGAGAGACAGGTATCGTGGATCAGGCAGCGGGAATTCGACGGATGAGCAAACCGAAACCGGTCACGGTGCTGGCGGTCACCAGTGGCAAGGGTGGCGTCGGCAAGAGCAGTGTATCGGTCAATCTGTCGGTATCGCTGGCCGAGTCCGGCAAGCAGGTCATGCTGATGGACGCCGATCTGGGCCTGGCGAACATCGACGTGCTGCTCGGGCTGTCCCCGCGCTACAACCTGTCCCACGTGATTGACGGTCAGGTCGGTCTCGAGGAAATCCTGGTGCAAGGGCCATCCGGCATTTCCATTGTCCCTGCGGCTTCCGGCACCAAGCATATGGCCGAGCTTTCTCCGGCGGAAAACATGGGCCTGATCAACAGTTTCAGTGAGCTTGGTCAGGATGTGGATTACCTGGTTGTCGATACCGCTGCCGGTATTGCCGACAGTGTGATCAGCTTTGCGCGTGCGGCCCATGAAGTGCTGGTCGTGGTCTGTGACGAGCCCTCGTCGATCACCGATGCCTATGCGCTGATCAAGGTCCTGAATCGGGATTATCAGGTCGGTCGGGCCCATGTCATTGCGAATATGGTGAGCGGATCACAACAGGGCCGCGAGCTTTATCAGAAACTTGTCAGGGTCTGTGACCGGTATCTGGATGTGCGCCTGGATTATCTCGGCGCCATCCCGATGTGTGAACGGTTGCGGTCGGCAGTGCAGAAGCAGCGCCCGGTGGTGAACAGCTTCCCGGGCAGCCCGTCGGCCCGCGCGTTTCGCGAACTCGCACAAAGTGTCGATCGCTGGCCGGCGCCGAGCGCCGCCGAGGGGCACCTGCAGTTCTTCGTTGAACGCATGGTCCGGTACAGCCAGAGCATGGCCGGGGGTTAGCCTTGAATTATTCCGCGCAGGCATATGAGTCGGTCAGGGCACAGGGCGAAAACGACCTGGTGGTGCGGCACGCATCGCTGGTCAAGCGCATTGCCCTGCATCTGGCCGCGCGCCTGCCGGACAGCGTGCAGCTGGACGACCTGATCCAGGCCGGGATGATCGGCCTGCTCGAGGCGTCGCGGTCCTTTGATTCCTCGCACGGAGCGAGTTTTCAGACCTATGCCGGTATCCGTATCCGCGGTGCCATGCTGGATGAAATCCGTCGTCTGGACTGGGCCCCGCGCTCAGTGCATCGCAAGTCCCGCGATGTCGCACGGGTGGTGCGTGAAATCGAGCAGGCCGAGGGCCGCGAGGCGCGCGACGCCGAGGTGGTCGAGGTCCTCGGCATCAGCCTGAACGACTACCACCAGATCCTCAACAACGCCTCCAGTGCGCAGATCTTCAGCCTGGATCACGGTGATGACGAGAGTGGCAGCTGGGAGCCCGCGGCCGACCAGCCGGAGCCGGGTGGCATGCTCGAGGCGGAAGGCTTCCAGGACGCACTGGCGGGCGCCATTCGCGAGCTGCCGGAGCGCGAACAGCTGGTGATGTCGCTGTACTACGAGCAGGAGCTCAATCTGCGCGAGATCGGCGAGGTGCTGGGGGTCACGGAATCCCGCGTCAGCCAGATCCACGGTCGCATCGCGCTCAAGTTGAAGGCCAGTCTTGCCGATTGGATGAATTAAGCAGGTATTGATCGGCTGCCATGGCATAGCTCGGTGCCTCACTGATCAGGCTGAATCCAACATTTGAATCCACCCGCCACCGGTATCGCCGGTCCGGCGGATTACCCAGAGAGAGTTGCTGCCGGTGAATCTGGACAAGAACATGAAGATCCTGATCGTGGATGATTTTTCCACGATGCGGCGGATCATCAAGAACCTGCTGCGCGAACTCGGTTTCAACAACACCGTTGAAGCCGATGACGGCAACACTGCGCTACCGGTGCTCAAGCGCGGGGGTATCGAGTTTCTGGTGACCGACTGGAACATGCCCGGGATGACCGGACTGGATCTGCTCAAGGCGGTGCGCGCCGAGCCGGATCTGAAGACGCTGCCGGTGCTGATGGTGACCGCTGAATCCAAGCGCGAGCAGATCATCGAGGCGGCCCAGGCCGGCGTCAACGGTTACATCGTCAAGCCGTTCACGGCGAACACGCTGAAGGAGAAGATCGAGAAGATCTTCGAGCGTATCAGCAGCGAACAGGCCTGACGTCATGGCAGAGACCCCGTCGAACAGGCCGGAACTGCTGATTCAGGCACGCGCGCTGGTGGCCCATCTGGAAGCCGGCGAGACCGAACAGGCCCATCAACTGATGGACGACATGGCGCAGCTTCGGGAGACCGAGCTGTTTCGGGAGGTCGGTCAGCTGACCCGGGCGCTGCACGACGCGCTCAAGGTCTTCCAGAACGACAGCCGGCTGTCGGCAATCGCCAGCGAAATCCCGGATACCCAGGACCGTTTGCAGCATGTCATCGAGCTCACCGAACAATCCGCGCATCGGACCCTGGGTGCGGTCGAGAACAGCCTGTTCCTGGTTCAGGAGATCAGCGGCGTCGCACAGGACATCAACACGCGCTGGCAGAGTTTCCGCAAGCGGGAAATGCCGGCGGACGACTTCCGGGCCCTGTGCCGGGACATGGACGGTTTCCTCGGGCGTATCAACGAGGATGGCAGTCGCCTGCAGTCCGAGCTGACCACGGCGCTGATGGCCCAGGACTACCAGGACATCACCGGTCAGATCATCCGTCGCGTGATTACGCTGGTGAAGGACGTGGAAGCCGGACTGGTGTCGATGATCCGGCTTGCCGATCAGACTCCAGAAAAATCGGAACGCGCCGATAAGGGTCAGGAGAAGGCTGGTCGCGAGCGTCTTGAAGGTCCGCAGATTCCGGGCAAGGAGACCGATGGCGCGGTCAGCGGCCAGGACGAGGTGGACGATCTGCTGTCGAGCCTCGGTTTCTGAATTCCGTATCCAGAGGCGTGAATCATGCAAATCGACCCCGAAGACGACATCCTGCAGGACTTCCTGGTCGAATCCCGCGAGATCGTTGATGCCCTCGGCGAACAGCTGGTGGAGCTGGAACAGCGCGGTGATGACAGTGATCTGCTGAATTCCGTTTTCCGGGGCTTTCATACCATCAAGGGCGGCGCCGGCTTCCTCGGTCTCGACCCGCTGGTCTCGGTCTGTCACCGGACCGAAGATCTGTTCAACCTGCTACGCAACGGCGAACGTCAGGCAAATGGCGAACTCATGGACCAGGTGCTGCGCGCCCTGGATGTGGTCAATGCCCAGTTCGAGTCTCTGGAAGCCGGCCAACCGCCGCAGGAAGCTCCGGCCGAACTGCTGACGGCGCTGGAAGCCCTGATCGATCACGGCACGGTCGGCACTGCTGCGTCCACTGGCAAGGACACACCGGAACCCACCGCCGATGACGTGGACCAGGCGTTCGATGCCATGGTCATGGCCCTGTCCGACGAACCGGATCCGACGGGCGCGAGCGAAAGTCCGGCGGCCGCCGCGAGTGACGACATCACCGACGAGGAATTCGAAGCGCTGCTGGATCAACTGCACGGTGAAGGCAGTCATGCCGGCGTGCCGGCAGAGGCAGAACAGCCGCCCGTCGGGACGCCTGCCGAGGATGCAAAAACCGCGGACGACGACGCCATCAGCGAGGATGAATTCGAGGCTCTGCTCGATGAACTCCACGGCAAGGGTCAGCATGCCGGCGTTCCGGACGGGGAGGAGGCGCCGGCCGCGCCTGCGCTGGCACCGAGGGCGCCGGACCGGGTGCCGACGGCGAGCATGCCGGCCAGGGCAACTGTCGACGCGCCCGCCGGCAGCGCAGCACCGGCTGCAGCGGTGCGCGGCGAGACGTCTGTCCGGGTGGATACCGCGCGTCTGGATGACATCATGAATCTGGTCGGTGAGCTGGTTCTGGTGCGTAACCGGATCACGACGCTGTGTGGCGATGTCGGACAGGAAGCGGTGAACCAGGCGGTGGCCGATCTGGAACTGGTCACCTCGGATCTGCAGTCGGCGGTGATGAAGACCCGCATGCAGCCGATCAAGAAGGTCTACGGTCGATTCCCCCGTCTCGTGCGTGACCTGGCGCGTGACCTGGGCAAGGAAATCCGGCTCGACATGCGCGGCGAAGACACCGATCTGGACAAGAACCTAGTCGAGGCCATCTCCGACCCGCTGATCCACCTGGTGCGCAACTCCTGTGATCACGGCATCGAGACACCGGAGGTGCGCGAGGCGGCCGGCAAGCCCCGGCAGGGTACCTTGCTGCTGTCGGCGGAGCAGGAAGGCGACCATATCCTGCTGGTCATCGCCGATGACGGGGCCGGCATCGATCCGAAGGCCCTGCGGGAGAAGGCGGTTGCCAAGGGGCTGATCGATGCCGAGAGCGCGGAGAGGCTGAGCGACAAGGAATCCTTCGACCTGATTTTCCTGCCCGGCTTCTCCACCAAGGAACAGATTTCCGACGTGTCCGGCCGGGGCGTGGGCATGGACGTGGTCAAGACCCGTATCGCCCAGCTCAACGGCACCATCGATATCGATTCGGCACCGGGTGCCGGCACCACTCTTCGGGTCACCGTTCCGCTGACGCTGGCGATCCTGCCGACGCTGATGGTGCGCATCAAGGGACGCAAGTTCGCGATGCCGATGGCCGTGGTGCGCGAGATCTTCAGTACCGATCTGCGCAAGACCAAGGTGGTCGACGGACGTCGCGTGGTGGTGGTCCGGAACAAGGCCATGCCGCTGTTTTTCCTCGAACGCTGGCTGGAGGGCATTCCCGGCCTGGATGGGGCATCGGAGACGGACGATACCGATCGACAGGTCGTGTCGGTGATGGTTGGCAATCAGGCCATCGGTCTGGTGGTGGATAACGTGCTAGGGCTGGAGGAAGTGGTCATCAAACCCCTGGGCACGCTGCTGCATGGTTTGTCCGGCTTGGTCGGATCCACCACGACCGGTGACGGCCGTATTGCCCTGATCATAGATATTCCAAGCCTTATCAATACTTACGGCGACACACTTTAGATGTCACATCATGAGAATTGTCGGCCGCTTCGGTAACTGCGAAGCCTGGATCGGACATGAGGGAGCGGGTTTGTGCCGAAAGTCAGGGTACTGGTGGTCGATGATTCGGGCTTCTTTCGCCGGCGTATTCGGGAACTGCTGACCGCGGATCCCGACATCGAGGTGATCGGCGAGGCTGCCGACGGTCGCGAAGCGGTCTCCCAGGTGTGTGCCCTGCATCCCGACGTGGTGACGATGGACATCGAGATGCCGGTGCTGGACGGCATTTCCGCAGTGCGCGAGATCATGCGCCGGCAGCCGACGCCGGTCCTGATGTTCTCCTCCCTGACCGTGGAAGGCGCACGCGCCACCCTGGACGCCCTTGATGCCGGTGCCGTCGATTTCCTGCCCAAACGTTTTTCCGATCTGGCCAGTGACAGCAACACGGCACAGCTGCGCCTGCAGCAACGCGTCAAGGGTGTCGCCCGTCCCGTCGGCAGTTCCCGGCGCGCGGCAGCCGACGTTGTCGAGGCCCCGCCGATGCGCGGCACGGCCCGCGATGGGCGGCAGTTCCGGCCGCAGGCGGTAGTCATCGGCGCTTCCACCGGTGGCCCGGTCGCGTTGCAGAAGGTGCTCGCCGGACTGCCGGCCGAGTTTCCCTATCCGGTGCTGCTGGTTCAGCACATGCCGGCAAATTTCACCAGTGCCTTCGCGCAACGGCTGGACGGCCTTTGTGCCCTGCGGGTCCGTGAGGCCGCGGACGGCGATGCGCTGGTCGCTGGCGAGGCGTTGCTCGCGCCAGGGGGCCAGCATATCGGCATGGTCTCTCGCGGCGACCGGCTGAGCGTCAAACTGCTGCCATCGAAACCCGGGCAGTTCTACAAACCCAGCGTCGACATCGCCCTCGCGTCGGCCGCGGATGCCTGCGCCGGCAAGGTTCTCGGCGTGGTGCTGACCGGTATGGGCTCCGACGGTGCCGAGGGTGCCCGCCGGTTGCGCCAGGGTGGCGGCATGGTATGGGCTCAGGATGAGGCAAGCTGTGTCATCTACGGCATGCCCCGCGCCGTGGTTCAGGCCGGGGCGGCGGACCGCGTCATTGCGCTGACCGATATCGGCGCGGCGCTGCAACGGCTCGGTCGTTGACCGGCGTGGCGGGCGAGGAGGACCGAACATGAACGTCTGGGCAGTGGCGAATCAGAAGGGCGGGGTCGGCAAGACCACGACGGCCGTCAGCCTGGGTGGCCTTCTGGCCCGCCGCGGCGCGCGCGTGCTGCTGGTGGATCTCGACCCGCACGGTTCGCTGAGCAGTTATTTCGGCCACGACCCCGAGTTGCCGGACGGCAGCGTCTATGACCTGTTCATGGATGGGCCGTCGGAGGCCGGCAGTCGGCAACTGGTTTCAAAGACGGCGGTTGAAGGGTTGAGCCTGATTCCGGCCTGTACCGCGATGGCAACGCTGGACCGGCAACTCGGCACCCGCCAGGGCAAGGGGCTGATCCTGCAGCGCGCGCTCAAGGGGCTGACTGCGGATTACGATCATGTGCTGCTGGATTGTCCGCCGATGCTGGGCGTACTGATGGTCAATGCCCTGGCAGCCTGCAATATGCTGCTGATCCCGGTGCAGACCGAGTACCTCGCCCTGCGCGGCCTCGAACGCATGCTGCGTACCGTGCAAATGGTGCTGCGATCCCGGCCGGGCGACTTGCCCTGTCATATCGTGCCGACCATGTTCGACCGCCGCACCCGGGCCTGCCTGGATGCGCTGGAGGACCTTCGCAAACACCATGGCGAGTGCCTCTGGCCCGGCGAAATCCCGCTCGATACCCGGTTTCGCGAAGCCAGTAGACAGGGCCAGCCGCTGACCGTGGTGCATCCCTGGTCACGCGGCAGTCAGGCCTATCGGCAGTTGCTCGGTTATCTGCTGGAAGAGCATGAGGATGTCGCCCAGGGAGGAGGCGTCTGATGGCCGCACATGATGATCACGGAGGGTCGGGCAACCGGGCCGCGCGTGCCGTGGAGGACTACCTCGCCGACCTGCTGGACGAGGACGGTCTGGAGACCGACGATCAGGGCGATGCGGTGCCACAGGATGCTGATGGCGTGGCCGAAACCGAGGCGCTGTCGGCAGAGCCGGTTCTCCATTGGCGTGATCGCGAGGCACCGTTCCGGGTCCAGCTGGTCGTGGTGGCGGGCCTGCAGCTGGCCGTGCCGATGCAGGAGATCGTCGACCAGCAGGTGCTGTCGACGGACAGACTGAAAACCGACCCGGACGCGCTGCCAGCCGGTCTTGGCACCCTGGCCACCG
This sequence comes from Ectothiorhodospiraceae bacterium, assembly GCA_003565775.1. Lineage (GTDB taxonomy): Bacteria > Pseudomonadota > Gammaproteobacteria > Nitrococcales > Aquisalimonadaceae > Methylonatrum. The sequence goes on from PXAT01000127.1 coordinate 22,364, forward strand.
GCGCGGACACGCTGCGCGTACTCGATTTCGCCACCCTGATCCTGCCACCGGAGCAGCGGCAACGACGTGCTGCCAGTGCAGCGCCGGAAACGCTACTGGTACTGGCAGGCCAGCGCTGGGGGCTCGCCTGCCACGGTCTGTCCGAGCGGGTCGAGGTCGCGCCGGATCAGGTGCAATGGCGTGACGGCCAGGGCCAGCGGCCCTGGCTTGCCGGCATGCTGCCGATGCATCAGGCAGCACTGGTCGATCCCCAGGCTCTGGTCGCAGGGGCATTGCTCGAGCAGCCCTAACTCAAGTCTGCAGCCCGCCTGCCGATACCCCGTTCAATGCAGGTAAAGGTTCACGGGGCTTATCGCTCCGGCGACCGGATCGCCGCGATTCAGTGTGGAGACTTTTCGAGATGGCCCAGCAGCAAGCGGTCGAGAATGTGGAAACCTCGCAATGGGTGACCTTCTCCCTGGCCGAGGAGACCTACGGCATCAACGTCATGCGCGTGCAGGAAGTCCTGCCGATGACCGAGATCGCGCCGGTGCCGGGGGCGCCGCCCTTTGTCCTCGGTATCATCAATCTGCGCGGCAACGTGGTGACAGTCATCGATACCCGAATGCAGTTCGGTCTCGACGAGCATCCGGCGGATGATGTCAGCCGGATCGTGGTCATCGAGACCGGTGATCAGGTGGCGGGCATACTGGTCGACCGGGTTGCCGAGGTGGTCGATGTCAACGGTGCCGATGTGGATACCGCCCCGAACGTGGGCAACCGCGATTCCGCCCGCTATATTGCAGGTGTGGTGAGTCGTGGCGAGGACATCCTCATTCTGGTGGATGTTGACCGCCTTCTCACCGAGGACGAATGGGGCAGCATGGCCGATCTCTGAGTCCATCGGGCAGCAAGGGGGTAGGGGCCGTGAATGATGAAACCCGTATCACCGATATCCGCCCTTATCCCGGGATAGCACGACACAATCCCGACGAGGATCGACGGCGGCGCGAGGAGCGGGCCCGGCAACGGGTCCAGCAGGAGCGCAACAAGCGGCCGCGGGGTGGTGGCAGGGGCGGCGGCCTGGTCGACGAATTCGTCTGACGCCGGGCAGACCCGCAGAGACCGCCGCCGGTGCCCCGGCCGTGTCGATGAATGCTAATCTCCCCGGATCGACCATAACCAGACGCGTGCCTCCGCATGTCCGAACTGATTGTCGTTTCCCTGATTCTGGGGCTGCTGGCCCTTGCCGTGGCCGGCTGGGCGCTGTTCCGTGTCGAAACCCGTATTCGTGGCCTGCAGCAGCTGGTCGAGGCACGGGAACGTGCCCAGAACCAGACCGACGGCCTGGTGAATGCGCTCAGTGATCGCCTGGAACTGGCGGAAGAGGAACTGGCCTCGCTGGCGCAGCAGGTGCGCCGCATCAAGGATCAACTGACCACGGTGAACATGCGGGATACCGGCGATGGCGCCTTTCAGCAGGCGATCAAGCTCGCCGCCCGCGGCGCCACCCGCAACGATCTCGTCAGCGCCTGCGGCCTCAGCCCGGTGGAGGCCGACCTGGTCCTCCTCCTGCATCAAGGGAAAACCTGACTTTCTCTCACATCTTCTTGAAAACGGACTAATCACAAAGGACACGAAGTTGAAACCTACAGATTGGTTTGCCCTTTCTTCGTGTCCTTCGTGATCTTCGTGGTGAATGTCTCTATCTTACCGCGGCGCGAATTGATCCTGCTCGCAGACACTCGGCTTGATGCGTGTGGCTCACAGGGGTGACATGGCTCGGACACGGACCTGAACCCGGCTAGCACCACAGTCAGGTTGACCCCCGAGCCCAGGGGGTTGGTCTGTCCGGCCCCAAAATCATTCGGTCTTTCCCAGGCAGTGATCAGTCCTGATCGGCATTGCCTGGGGCATCTGACTCTTCGTCGTCGGGTCGTTTGCCGCGCAGCAGATAGGCGAAGGCCAGTACTTCCGCCACCACCCGATACAGGTCTTCCGGGATTTCCTCGCCCAGGTCGAGCTTCGACAGCAGACGCGCCAGGTGACGGTCGCCGGTGGTCGGCACGTCATGGGCCTGGGCCAGGGCGACAATCGCCTCGGCGACTTCACCGATGCCTTTGGCGGTTACCCGTGGTGCGCCGTTGCCGTCGTATTCCAGGGCGATCGCCAGGAGCGGGTCGTGGATCTCAGGCTCGGACATCGAACAGCTCTCCACTGCGACGGGGGCGGTCCGGCGGCGGTGGCGGCTTGCCGTGAACGCAGCGCATGCCGCCAATGTGCAGGTCTAGCGCCTGCAACCGTTCCGCGAGGGTCTGCAACTGCGCGTCCACCTCGTGGGCCGTGGCCTGACGCTCGGCCCACCAGTTGGTGGACACCGTCCGGCCGCGCAGAATGACGGTGCAGTGCAGTGGTCCCAGTTCCGCGTTGTCCAGTGTCAGCCGGACGGTCCAGCCGCGTTCCGCCTGTTCGTCTTCGGACTCGGGTTCCCGATCCAGCATCAGACGCAACAGATCGGTGCGATCGCCATCCCGTACCGGTACTTCGAAGACCCAGGGCATCTGACTGTCAGCCGCCAGCAGATTGACCTGACTGAGCTGCACACGCGCCAGCGCGCCATCAGTCTGGCGCGCAAGAAGAGCCAGCAGGGAGGTCGTTTCCAGCGACGGTGGTGTCGCCGGCTGGGGCGGGATCGGTTGGGTCATGCCACGCGGTCCCGGGGGCACCTGTTGCGCGCCCTCGGTCGAGCGCGGCCGATCAGGCATCGCACGAAAAAGGTGGCGCAACAAATTGGCAAGCATGCCTTTCTGGTCTTCGGCCAGCGTCGCGGGTGCGGTTTGTTGCCGGACCACCTGCAGAAGCTTGTGCTCGAACAGAAGGCCGCTGTTGCGGATGACCTCGCGCAGGCGACCTTCCTGGCCGAGTTCGCTGACCGCCGGAGCCGCACGCAGAAGCGCCGTTGCCGCCTCGCGTACCGGTGCCGGCAGCTGCCGGTTGTCACTGGCCGAGACGAGGCTGGCAATCAGGTTGTTCGGCGGTGCCTGGCGCGGCAGCAGCGAGCGCTGGGCTTCATTCAGCAGGGCTGCCTGCCGGCCCCCCTCCGGCATCAGCCTGAGGGTGACCCGCGGATGCAGTGACGCGACTTCCAGACGCAGCACCTGTCCCTCGGGTAACCGCTGGCTGGTGCCCGCCTCGATGGTCTGGCCGGCAATGCGCAGGACCGCCGATTCCGGCCCGCTGCTGCGCACCAGTGCGGTCAGCATCTGCCCCACCTGCCAGGCACGGGCATCGGCACTGGCCGGCAATGCCACGCGTACGGGCTGGCTGACGGTCTGACCGGGGGGGATCGCGTTCATGGCGCTCCGACATGGTCGGCCGGGGAGTCCGCCCGACCGGTACAGGGGGAGACCCATGATGACCGAAACCGGTCTCGGGCGCAGGCGTGCCAGTCAATCAGCGCTTCTTTATCGATCATCGAACTGAATCAGTACCCCGCGCAACTCGTCCACCAGTTCCACCAGCGACTCGCTGTTGGTCTGAGTCCGTCGTGCCATGTCTTCCGCTTCGCCAGCGTTGTCATTGACGCTGTTTATCCGGCGGCTGAGCTCTTCCGCCACCGCGGATTGTTCCTCGGCGGCGGTTGCGATCTGCAGGTTCATGTCGCGGATCCGCTCCACGGCGGCCAGGATCTCGCCGCTTACGCGGCTGGATTCCTCGGCATCGTCGGCCACCGAATTTGCCGCAGTCCGGCTCTCCTGCATGGTGTCCACGGCGGACTGGGCGCGGGATTCCAGCGAGTCGATCATGCCGGCGATGTCGCCGGTGGCTTTGCTGACGCGTGCCGCGAGCTCACGGACCTCGGACGCCACCACGGCGAAGCCACGGCCGGATTCACCGGCTCTGGCGGCCTCGATGGCCGCGTTCAGGGCCAGGAGGTTGGTCTGTTCGGCAATCCCGTTGATGACCTGGAGGATGCTACCGATGGTGCGGGTCTCCTCGCGTAACTGTTCCATGGCCTGGGCCGTGTCACCTACGCGGATTGCCAGACTGCGCATAGCCTCCGTCGTCTTGCCGATCGTGGCCCGGCCCTGTTCCGATTGGTGCGCAACCTCGTCGGTGGCTGACGACGCCTCTGCGGTATTGCGTGACACATCCTGCACCGTGGCGGCCATTTCCTCGATAGCCGTAACCACCTGCTCGATCTCGTTACCCTGACGGGCAATGGCGTCATGCCCGCCGTCCGCGGCTGCACTGCCCTCACGGGCCGATTCCGCCAGGGTGTTGCTCATGTCCTCGAGCCGGCCGCGCAGGGCATTGATGCGGGAACTCTGCATCGCAAAGGCAAGCTCCGCCTCGGCGACCACGTCATGGCCGGCCCCGTAAGTCACATTGCCGACAGGGTTGTCGAAGATCCTGCGCGCGGTCCGCGAGAGTCCGTCCAGTCGTTGACTGGCTCTCCAGGGGCCAAGCACGGCAAGCAGGGTACCGGCGACCAGAAGAGCGAGCTGGACCGGCAGCGGCGCGAGATCCTGCGCGGCCCAGCCGGCGATCAGCAACAGCGATCCGAGCACGGCCGGCAGGAGAATGCGATGCCGCAGATTGGTCAGGGTCCAGGGCGACCGCAGCGGTTTTCCCGCGCGCAGCCGGGCATAAAGGCTTGCGGCACGGCTTTTCTGCGCCTCGCTTGCCTGGGTCCTGACCGACTGGAAGCCGGTCTGTCGCCCGTTGACATAGACCGGCGAAACATAGGCACTGACCCAGTAGTAATCGCCGTTCTTGCAGCGGTTCTTGACCACCCCCATCCACGGGCGGTCCGCCTTCAGCGTGTCCCAGAAGTTCTTGTAGACGCTTTCCGGCATGTCCGGATGACGCACCAGGTTGTGGGCCTTGCCCCGAAGTTCGTCCAGTTGGAAACCCGCGACCCGGCAGAAGGTTTCATTGGCGCTTTCGATCACGCCCTTGAGATTGGTGGTGCTGATGAGCCGGTCATCTTCGCTGACCGGCTGTTCGCGATCGTTGACTGGCAGATTGATGCGCATCGAATGGTTTTCCTTGAGGACATGGGCGAGAGCCTTCCGCGGGTATCGGCTGAGGGACAGCGTCATACCTGTGCTCCGTATCGGCCCGGCACCGCGTGAGCTTGAGACGGTTCGCTTGATGTGGATCAAAGAATTATCAATCCAAGGTTTTTCGCCGGTTCGCGGCGTCCACCGGAGACGCGCTTGTCGAGCCGTCCCGGGAATCGGTGCGGACTGCCGACAGCCCTGCTGTTACCGGGGGTTCCCAGGAGAGCTCGTCACCGCCAGAATGCGCTGCCGCCCGGCGTTGTCGGCACGGGTCGATCCTGAGGCCGGTATCCGAGAGAGATGTGATGCGTTTTCCCGAACCACTGATTCCGGGCCGATTGGTCCGGCGCTACAAGCGCTTTCTTGCCGATGTCACCCTGGATGACGGTCGATCCCTGACCTGTCACTGCCCGAATACCGGCGCGATGCTCGGCTGCCGCACACCCGGCGCGCGGGTCTGGCTCAGCCACACCGACAATCCGCGGCGCAAGTATGCCCACACCTGGGAACTGGTGGAGGCCGATGGCGGCGTGCTGACCGGTATTCATACCGGTCGCGCGAATGCCCTGGTGGCGGAAGCGGTGGCGGCGGGACTGATCCCGGAGTTGGCCTCCCACACACGGGTGCGCCGGGAGGTCCGACCGGCGGGGAGCCACAGCCGGATCGATCTTCTGGTCGAATTTGCTGATGATCGCGCCGCCTGTTTCCTCGAGGTTAAGAACGTGACCGCCGCGGTGACCGAAGGCGTGGCGCTGTTTCCGGACGCGGTCAGCAGCCGCGGCACCCGGCATCTGCACGAGTTGATCCGGTTAAGGCAAGCGGGGTTCGGCGCGATGCTGGTATTCTGCGTGCAGCGTGGCGATGTCACCGAGGTCCGGCCCGCCGACAGCATCGACCCGGTCTACGGCGCGGCTCTCCGCGAGGCGATCGCCGCCGGGGTCCGGGTCCTGGCGCTGGGCGCCAGCATCAGTGAACACGAGATCCGACTGCAAGAACCGCTCGCGGTGGTTTGCCCTTGAGTTAGCGAACAACGAGACCTGCATGTTCAATCCCCTGGAGTTATTCATCGGCCTTCGCTACACGCGGGCCAGGCGGCGTAATCAGTTCGTCTCCTTCATCTCGTTGAGTTCGATGCTCGGCATCGCGCTGGGTGTCACTGCGCTGATCACCGTGCTGTCGGTGATGAACGGGTTCGAGAAGGAACTGCGGGAGCGCATCCTCGGCATGGTCGCGCATGGCACGATCACCGAGCCGGACGGGCGCCTGCGCGACTGGCCGGATCTGGCCGAGCAGGTCGCTGCGCATCCCCGGGTCGAGGCCTCGGCCCCGTACGTCGACGGCGAAGTGATGATCACGCGCGGCAGCGAGGTCAGCGGCACCATGATCCGGGGCATCGATCCGCAGCGCGAGGCGGGTGTCGCCCGGGTCATGGATCACATCGTCACCGGTTCCGCCGACGATCTGGAGTCCGGTGCCTTCCGCATCGTTCTGGGCAGCGCGCTGGCGCGCATGATGCGGGTCGAGGTGGGTGACATGGTGACGCTGGTCACACCGGAGGCGCGGGCCACGGTGGCCGGCATCGTGCCCCGCATCAAGCGCTTCGAGGTCGCCGGTACCTTCCACATCGGCATGTACGAATACGATCGCGGCCTGGCCATGATCCACATCGATGATGCCGCGACGATTTTCCGCATGGGTGACCGGATCAGCGGGCTGCGCTTGCAGTTCGACGACATGATGGCGGCCCCGCGGCTGTCGCGGGAGCTGGCCCTGACCCTGGACGGTGATTACCGGGTTCGGGACTGGACCCGTGAGCATGCCAATTTCTTCCGCGCGGTCCAGACCGAAAAGACGGTGATGTTCGTGATCCTGACGCTGATCATCGCGGTCGCGGCCTTCAACATCGTCTCGACGCTGGTGATGGTGGTGAACGAGAAACGTGCCGACATCGCGATTCTGCGAACGCTGGGGGCGGAGCAGGGCACGATCCTGCGGATCTTCGTGATTCAGGGGGCGATCATCGGCGTTTTCGGCACCCTGCTCGGGACCATTGGCGGCATTGCCCTGGCGATGAACGTCGAGAACATCGTGCCCTTCATCGAGCGCCTGCTGGATCAGGAATTCCTGGCAGCGGATGTCTATTACATCAGCGACCTTCCCAGCGAGCTGCGCTGGCCCGACGTGTTCCGCATCTCGGGCGTTGCGCTGGTGCTGTCGCTGCTGGCCACGCTGTATCCGGCATGGCGTGCATCACGTACCGAACCGGCGGAGGCCCTGCGTTATGAATGATGTTTCCACGGCCACGGTGCTGAACTGCCGCGGCGTCAGCCGGCGATTCAGTGACGGACAATTGTCGGTGGACGTGCTGCAGGATGTGGATCTCAGTGTCGCCCGGGGCGAGCAACTGGCCATCGTCGGTCGTTCCGGTTCCGGCAAGAGTACGCTGCTGCACCTGCTCGGGGGCCTGGATCGCCCCAGCTCCGGGACCATCTCCCTGATGGACCAGCCGCTGCAGACCATGAACAGCCGTCAACTCAGTGCCATGCGCAACCGGCATCTCGGCTTCATCTACCAGTTTCATCACCTGTTGCCAGAATTCACGGCCATGGAAAATGTCGCCATGCCGCTGCTGATTCGGCGCCAGAAGCCGGCGCAGGCCCGGCAGCTCGCGTCGGAGATCCTCGAAAGGGTCGGGCTGGGTGCGCGCCTCGGACACAAGCCCGGCGAGCTGTCGGGCGGCGAACGCCAGCGCACTGCCATCGCCCGCGCGCTGGTGACGCGACCGAGTTGCGTGCTGGCCGACGAGCCCACCGGCAATCTGGATAGCCAGACCGCGGAAAACGTGTTCGACCTGCTGCAGGAACTCAATCGGGAGGAGGGCACCAGTCTGGTGATGGTGACCCATGATCAGGGCATCGCCGCGCGGATGGATCGCACCCTGACCATGACCGACGGCCGACTCGATCAGCCCTGATCGCGGGCGGCGCGGCGCTTCTGGCGCAATCGCCGAAGCTTCAACCGTTGCCGCAGGTGCAGCCGCCAGACCAGGTGCACGAAGCCGTAGGCCGCCATGCCGGCCAGCGCGCCACATAACGTACTGCCGAGAAGCAATGGCTGCCAGATGGCGTGAAACTCCGTCCAGAACCACTGCAGCGTGGGCTCGAAGCTGCGATTCCCCAGTTCACGGCCGAGCATCCAGTTGCCGATCCGGTAATTGAAGAACAGCAGTGGTGCCATGGTCAGCGGATTGGAGATCCAGACCGCCAGCACGGCTACCGGCAGATTGAGGCGCAACAGCACGGCCAGGAAAGCGGCCACCACCATCTGGAATGGCAACGGCTGAAACGCCAGAAAGACGCCGATGCCGAAACCGCCGGCCACCGGATGCCGATTCAGGTGCCACAGCCGGGAGTCCTGCAATCTGTCACCGAAAAGGCGCAGATGCCGGTGCTCCCGGAGTTTTCGCGTATTCGGCAGATAGCGGCGAATCAGATGTTTCGGCACGGAGGTGGTGGCTCGTCGAACTGGCCCGTTTCAGGGTACGCCGACTTGTTCGCAGGCGCGAGGGCAAGTCGGTGTCCCCTCGATGGTCGCAGGTGATCCGGGGAATCGCTGACCACAGGCTACTGCCAGGATTGCGCGGAAACCACCCCGTCTTGCGACCGGATCCGGAAAGCCGGGTGCGAGACAACAGTTGCGGTCGGGGCCCGCGCCGGCGACGATGGTGAGGACTGTCTTGCCGACAACAGGGACGTTGTCACGGTGATGCGGCGCCGATGTTGCCGCAACCGGGCCAGGGACGGCCATGCCGCTTATTCCGGGTGCCTTTGCTGCCGGGCTCTTGCTGTTGCCATGGTTGCCATGGATGCCGCCGTCGTGGCTGCTGCCCGGCCTTGCGGTTCTGGTTCCCTGCTGTCTCTGCTGGTCCCGGCTATGGCCCCTTTGGTCGCTGTTCTGCGGCATCGGTGCCGGCGTGCTGCTTATGCAGCCCGACCTTGCGCAATGGCGCCTTCCGCCCGACCCCGGCCAGGTCCGGGAAATCAGCGGTACCGTTATCGATCTTCCGCGGGACCAGGGCCGGTCGCGGGTTTTTCTGTTCCGGCCGGATCGCCAGGCCGGCGATGCCCTGCCGCGTCGCATCCTCGTGCGCTGGTTCCAGCCGCCGGTCGAGGTGGCCGCCGGATCCCGCTGGCAACTGCCGTTGCGCCTGCAGTCGCCGGTCGCGCAGCGCAATCCCGGCTCCGTGGACATGGAGCGGCACTACCGGGGGCTACGCATCGGCGCCATCGGTCGGGTGCAGTCCGATGGCGACTACTGGCTTCTGGGACCCGCAAAAGGGCTGCATGCCTGGCGGGAAGAACTCGGCACGGCGTTGCGGCAACGGATCGACGGTACCGATGGCTCATCGCTGGCGGTTGCCCTGCTGGTCGGGGATCGCCAGTTCATTTCCGCCGAGTTGCGCGACACGCTGGTCAAGACCGGAACCGCCCATCTGATCGCCATTTCAGGCCTGCACGTCGGCCTGGTCGCGGCCACGGCCTGGGGCCTGTCCGCCGCGCTCTGGCGGGGTCTGTTCCGGTTTCATCACTGGCAGATACCGGCACGGATGGCCGGTATCCCGCCGGCCCTGTGCGCGGCCACCGTGTACGCAGCCATGGCCGGCTTTGCCTTGCCGACGCAACGAGCGCTGGTGATGCTGCTGGTCGCGATGCTGCTGCTTGCCAGTCGTCGCCTGCGTCGCGGCTGGATCGCCCTGTTGCTGGCCCTGGTCGGTGTGCTGCTGCTCGATCCGCTGGCATCGCTGACGCCCGGGTTCTGGTTGTCGTTCGGGGCGGTGGTCAGCCTGTTTCTGCTGCTCGCCAACCGGCCGTTGACGCCGCCGCCGTGGATCACCTTTGTCCGTGTTCAAGTGGCGCTGTTATTCGCGTTGCTGCCACTGACGCTGTTCTGGTTCGGTCGGACCGCGTGGCTGTCACCCCTGGCAAACCTGGCTGCGGTTCCTCTGGTGGGCGGGCTTGTGGTTCCCCTGCTGATGCTGGGCGCGGTCCTGCTGCCGGTCTGGGACGCCGCCGGCACATTCCTCCTGCAGTGGGCCGCCTGGTTGCTGGAAACACTGAACCTTCTGCTGGCGGGTGGCGTGCGGCTGCTTGACGCACCGCAGCGGCCTGTTCCTCCATTCTGGCTTTTTCTGATCACCGGCCCGGCCGCGTTACTGGTGTTGCTGCCCCTGGGGCCGATGCGACGACTCTGCGCCCTGTTGTTACTGCTTCTGCCGGTCCTGTGGCAGCCGGCAGTGCCGCCGGAGGGCAGGGCCACGATTACCGTCCTCGATCTCGGCCATGCGCAGGCCAGTGTGGTCCGCACCCGGCATCAAACCCTTCTGTTCGATACCGGCGCGACGCGGCACCGAGCCGCGCTGGCCGGCGCCTTGCGCGAATCCGGCATCCGGTCGGTCGATGTTCTGGTAACCAGCAATGCGCGCGCCGGCAGCATCGGTGGTGCCGGTGTGCTGGATCCGCTGGTCGACCGCAAACTGGGCGTCAACGCTGATCGCGCCTGCGACGAGCAACCTGCATGGCAATGGGATGGCGTCGATTTCCGTTTCCTGGATGCCGGGCATGGCAATGACTGCCTGTTGCAGATCGAGGCCAACGGCGAACGCATGCTGCTGGCTCACGGGGTGACATCGACAACTCTGCGTCGCGCCTCGGGGCTGCCAGCGGTCGACTGGCTGCTGGCACCGGCCCACGGGCATCGTGACGCCGTTAGCCGGGCCGCTGCCGGTGCATTGAAGCCGCACACGGTGATCGTGCCCATCGATCGACATAACCGTTTCGGATTGCCCCATGAGAGCTTCGAAGCGCTCTGGGAAACGCAGGGTGCCAGGGTGCTCCGGACCGGGGAGGCCGGCGCGATCCGTATCCGGCTCGGCGAGCACGAGGAGGCGCGGACCTGGCGTGGCCGCGCGACCGCCTGGTGGCGTCCGATGCCCTGATCCGCATGGCGCGAAGTTGCCCAAGATGCGTATCATCTGCGAATCGCGAGGTCGGGGATAGGGGGTAACGCTGTGCTGGAACTCATCGCCACGGGTGGCTGGCTGATGTTGCCGATTCTGGCCTGTTCAGTGCTGGCAATGGCGATTATCGGGGAGCGTCTCTGGACCCTCCAGAGCCATCGCATCGTGCCGCGCCACCTGGTCGCGCGCAGTTGGAGTCTGGTCCGTGATCGCCGGATGGACTCGGACGAAATCCTGCGCCTGCGCGAGGATTCGCCGCTGGGCCGGGTGCTGGCGGCCGGCCTTGTCAATCTGCATCACTCGCGGGAGATCATGATGGAGGCGGTCGAGGATGCCGGCCGCCACGAAGCCCATGGCCTCGAACGGTTTCTCAACACCCTGGGTACCATCGCCGCGATCACGCCGCTGCTGGGCCTGCTGGGCACCGTGATCGGCATGATCAAGGTCTTCGGCGCCATTACCACCGAAGGTGTCGGCAATGCGCCGGCGCTGGCCGGCGGCATCTCGGAGGCGTTGATCACCACCGCCGCCGGCCTGACCGTGGCCATTCCGGCGCTGATTGCCTATCGCTACTTCAGCGGGCTGGTCGACAAGTACGTGATTGCCATGGAACAGGATGCACTGAAACTTGTGGAGGCCGTTCAGGGGCAGCGGGTGCCACCCGGCCAGGAGCGGGGCGGGTGAATCTGCGCGGTCGCCGCAACCGTGAGCCCGAGGTCAGCCTCACGCCGCTGATCGATGTGGTGTTCCTGATGCTGATTTTCTTCATGGTCAGCACGACGTTTCAGCATGACGCCGATCTCACGGTTCAGTTACCGGAGACCGGCGTGGATGCCGCACCGCGGGAGGCCCGGAGCCTGCAACTGAGTATCAGTGCCGAGGGCGAGTACGCGCTGGACGGCCGCCTGCTGGCCGATGGGCGAATCGAGACCCTGGTGCGTGCCCTGGAACAGGCACGGGCCGAGCATCCGGATCGGGAGTTGATCGTTCGGGCCGACGCCAGAACACCACACCAGAACGTCGTCCGGGCCATGGAAGCCGCCGGCCGAGCGTCGATCACGCGCCTGTCCTTCGCCACGTTGCAGGTGGACGATGGGGACTGACCGCGACGCGTTGCCGTTGCCCGGGTGTCCGTCGAACCCGTTCGGTGATCGGCCATGACCGGGGTTCCGGACTTCTGGCTGCGCGGTGGCGGGCGTGCCTTTCTTCTGCTGCCCTTGTCGTTTCTTTTCCGTCTGGTGGCTTCCGGACGACGGCTGGCCTATCGCCTGAGACTGCTTCGTTCCCACCGCCTGCCGGTGCCTGTGCTGGTGGTCGGCAATATCTTTGTCGGCGGTACCGGCAAGACGCCCCTGGTGTTGTGGCTGGCGCGCTTTCTCGCCGGTCGTGGGATGCGCCCCGGTATCATCACGCGTGGTTATGGCGGACGGGCCAGCAACTGGCCACAGCCGGTGCCGGCCGACGGTGATCCTTTCCTGCTCGGTGACGAGCCGGTGCTGCTGGCGCGTCGCAGCGGTTGCCCGGTCATGGCCGGACCGGACCGGGTGCAGGCAGCGCGATCGCTACTGGAACTCCATGGCTGTGATGTCATCGTCTCCGATGACGGCCTGCAGCACTATGCGTTGCAACGGGATCTGGAAATCGTCGTCATTGATGCCGCCCGCGGACTCGGTAACGGGCACGTCATTCCGGCCGGACCGCTGCGCGAACCGCGGCGACGGCTGAAAAGCGTCGATGTCTTGGTGGCGAACGGCGGTCCATCCAGCCTGACCGGCTATTACTTCACGCTGCGTCTGACGCGGGCCGTCCGCCTGACAGCACCGGCGGGCAGCCAGCCGCTGTCTGCGTTCTCCGGGAAGCAGGTCCATGTGGTCACCGGTATCGGAAACCCGGATCGATTCTTCGCCGCGCTGGCGCGTTTCGGTATCCAGGTCATTCCGCATCCGTTTGCCGATCATCATCCGTTCAGCCATCGGGACATCGTGTTCGACGATGCGCTGCCGGTGCTGATGACCGAAAAGGACGCGGTGAAATGCGAGGGTTTCGCCGACGAGAGGCACTGGAGCGTGCCTGCAGAAACGATCCTGACCGAGGCCACCGAGCGGGTTCTGAAGGCGCGGGTTCAGGGGGTGCTGCAGTCGCGATGAGTTGTTCATTCATCACCGTCATTCCGGCCCGCTATCAATCCAGCCGTTTCCCGGGCAAGCCGCTGGCAATGCTTTGCGGGAAACCCATGTTGCAGCATGTCTGGGAAAAGGCGCTCGCCGGAGGCGCCGAGCGTGTCCTGGTGGCGACCGACGATACGCGCATTGCCGACGCCTGTGCCGGCTTCGACGCCGAAGTGCTGATGACCGATCGCAGTCATCGCTCGGGCACGGACCGGCTGGCCGAGGTGGTGGACCGCCTGGCGCTGGACGAAGCGGCCATTGTCGTCAATCTGCAGGGCGACGAACCGCTGATGCCACCGGCCCATATCCGCCGGGTAGCCGAACTGCTGGCGGCATGCCCGGAGGCCGGCATGAGCACACTCCTGCTGCCGATGCATGGTCCGGTCGGCGAGGTCTCGCCGAATGTGGTCAAGGCGGTGACCGATCGGCAGGGGTTCGCCCTGTATTTCAGCCGCGCCCCCATTCCGTGGCCGCGGGACGAATCCGATGACGGCCGGCCCGACTGGCATCGGCATCTCGGAATCTATGCTTACCGCGCCGGGCTGCTGCGCCGCTATCCGGCGCTGCCCGTGTCCACTCTCGAGCGGCGCGAGTCGCTGGAGCAGTTGCGTGCCCTGGAGCATGGCGTCCGCATCATCACGGCCGAGGTGACCGAGGATGGCGGTCCCGGCATCGATACCCCTGCCGATCTGGAACGGGCTCAGGCATTGCTGCGAGCGGCCGACCCGGATATCAACAGCGCGTGAAACGGATCCGCTGATCCGGGCATGCCAGCTCTGTGCTCGCGTCCGTTTCGGGAAGCGCGATGCGACGCAGACACGGTTTCCTTCAGGCGACCTGGTTTACAGTTGTAAGGAGTCAAATGAATGGATGGCAGACAATTTCATGAGCGATTCCATGATTCCACCGGAAGAGCATTGCCGCCTGGCGGCTCTTTACGCGCTCAATCAACTGGATCGACCCGAGGAGGAACGCTTCGACCGGATCACGCGCCTCGCCCGGCGTCTGTTCGGCGTGCAGATCGCAGCAGTCAGCCTGCTGGATTCGGAGCGCGTCTTCTTTCGGTCGATCGATGGTATGGATGCGAGGGAAGTGTCTCGGGACGGTGCGTTCTGCTCGGTGACAATTCGGCAGGATCAGCCGCTGGTTGTGGAAGACGCGGATGCCGATTCGCGCTTCGCGCAGAGTCCCATTGTCACCGGCGAACCCCGTATCCGCTTTTATGCCGGCGTGCCGCTGTCGGCGCCCGACGGCAGCCGCGTGGCCACGCTCTGCATCTTCGACCCGGAACCACGCGGTTTCACCGCTGATGATGTGCAGTCGCTGAAGGATCTTGCCGCCGTCGCGTCGGCGGAACTGAACGCCAGCTGGTGGGGAGAGCAGGCGTCGCATCAGGAGGCCCGGGCTCTGGAATCGCAGTCCGAGCGGCGACGTGCGGAGGATGCAACCCGCGCCAAGACCCAGTTCCTCGCGCACATGAGCCATGAGATCCGCACGCCATTGAATGGCGTGCTCGGCATGTTGCAACTGCTTCAGGTCAATGATCTCGGGGCAGATCAGCGAACTCAGGTCGATATTGCACTGCGCTCCGGGGAGCATCTGCTGCATCTGATCGACGATGTGCTGGATCTGTCGCGAATCGAGGCAGGGCAGGTGCGGTTGCAGCCGGAAACCCATGACATCCACCGCCTGGGCGAGGAGGTCCTCGAGCTGATCGGTTCCGAGTACCGAAGCGCCACCGATGTCCCGCTGAGTCTGCAAATTGCCCCGGGCGTGCCGCAGCACGCCAGCGTTGACGGGCTGCGTCTGAAACAGGTTCTGATCAACCTCCTGGCCAATGCGCAAAAGTTCACCAAGAGCGGTTTTGTCGAACTGCGGATGGATGCCGTCGACGAGGCCGAGGAGGGCCGCGATTGGCTGGTGTTCGAGGTCGAGGACACCGGTACCGGCATGGGCCCGGATCAGCTGCCCCGCATTTTCAAGCCGTTCGTGCAGAGCAGCAGCGGTGGCAGTGGCCGGATCATTCCCGGATCGGGGCTCGGTCTGGCCATCACCCGACGGCTTGTCACCACGATGGGTGGCAAGATCCAGGTTCGCAGCCAGCCCGACGAGGGCACGGTGTTCACGGTTTCTATCCCCCTTGTGCGCGCCCGGCCGCAGGAGGCCACGATGCAAACGACGACGAACGAGGCCCGGGAGACCGGACCCCTGCAGATTCTGGTGGTGGATGACGACGGGGTCAGCGGTATGGTGGCCACCGCCTTTCTGGAACGTGACGGGCATCAGGTCGCGCGGGCGGAGACCGGCAAGGAGGCGCTGGAGCGTTTGCGGCAGGAGCGCTTCGATCTGGTTTTCATGGATATCGGGTTGCCCGATATTGACGGCATGGAGGTGGCGATTACAGCGCGCGAGCAGATTCCGGACCTGCCACCGATCATCGCTCTCACCGCCTACGCCATGGAGGAGGACCGCAAGGCCTTTCTCGCTGCCGGCATGGCGGCGCACGTGGAGAAGCCGGTGCGGGTCGAAGTCCTGCAACGAACCATGACAGAGGTTCTGGCCACGCGGCAGGAGACCGCCGCGGCCTCCTCGGCTGTGCATGCCTGGAACATTCCCAATCTGTGCGAGCGGTTGCAGCAGGATGACGGGCTGATCCGCAACCTGCTGACCAGTTTCGTTGCCGATCTGCCGGGCATGTTGCAAGGCATGGATCAGGCCCTGGAAAGCGGTGACCGAATGGCGCTGATTCGACTCGCGCATCGGCTGCGAGGGCAGTTCGGCAACCTTTGCGTCGCAGCCTGCGAAAACCAGGCCCGGGAACTGGAATATCACGCTCTCGGAGCGACTCTGCCGGCGCTTGAAGAGCGCCTCGAGTTACTGCGCCGCGCCATCGATCAGGTCATGCCGGAATTCGATGCGGTGCTGTCGGACTCAAGTCAGCTGCCCATCTGCCGATAGCGGAATCATGAGTTATCCGTAAAACAGTTTGCACTCCGATTACGGAGCGAATGCCGTTTCCGCCGTAACGAACCAGAGGACGACGTTTCATGCCCAGAATTCTTGCCGTCGACGACAGCGGCACCATGCGCCAGATGGTCAGTACCACCTTGAAGGAAGCCGGCCATCAGGTGGTCGAGGCTGCGGACGGTCAGGCGGGGCTGGAAGCAGCGCAGAAGCAGCCGTTTGATCTGGTGATCACCGACATCAACATGCCGCGTATGGATGGTCTGGAACTGATCAAGCAACTGCGTGCGCTGCCGGGGTTCCGGTTCAAGCCCATTCTGTGCCTGACCACCGAAACCCGGCAGGACAAGAAACAGCAGGCCCGCGCCAATGGGGCGACCGGCTGGCTGGTGAAACCTTTCAAGCCGGAACAACTCCTGCAGACGGTGCAGAAAGTGCTGCCGCGCTAGATGCGCACAGCGCCGGAGGATTTGTGATGGACGTTGTCTTGCAGCGGATGACCAACCCGGCCGCGCGACGGATCCTGTTTGCAGGTGCGGTTCTGGCGGCGGCGCTGCTGGCGTGGTGGATGCCGGCAAGTGCCCCCTTGCTGGTGCTGCTTGTGGCGGGTCTGGGCTTCTGGGAGGCGCGCGTCGGTGGCGACGCGCATGGCGCGAGACCGGCTGCCGACACGGCGGCCGGCGCGGCAGGTGATCAGTACACCGAGGATCTGCGGCAGTTGCTGCTCGAGGTGCAGTCCAGTCTGGATACCGAGTTCCGTCAGGTCCGCGGCGATCTGACACAGGTGCGCGAGCTGGTGAACGACGCCGTGGCGCAGCTTGGTCAGAGTTTCACTGCAGTCAATCAGATGACGCGGCAACAGACCGAGGTATCGACCGAGGTCGTTGCGCCGGCCCGAACCGCCGAAGGCGAGGAATTTGGTGTCCGCGTCTTTGTCTCGGAGACCGAGAGCATGCTGCAGACTTATGTCGATACCGTGATCGAGATGAGCAAGCAGAGTGTCCGCACAGGGGCATCGATCGACGACATTGTCGACCGGATGGCCGGGATCAATTCACTGCTGGACGATCTCCGCGGAATCGCTCGTCAGACCACGATGCTGGCGCTGAATGCCAGCATTGAAGCCGCGCGGGCGGGGGAGCAGGGGCGTGGTTTCGCCGTGGTCGCGCAGCAGGTCCATCAGCTGGCGCAGGAGGCGAACACCTTCAACGAGCAGATCGGGAATCAGGTGAAAAATGCTCTGCATCTGACCGAGCAGGCGCGAGAATCGGTCTCGACCATGGCGTCCCACGACCTGACCGAATCGTTGCGTGCGCGGGAACGGATCGGGCAGCGGATGCACGATCTGCAACTGCTGGACCAGCGCTACGAAAACGGCGTCCAGCGCATTGAATCTCTGAGTCAGGGGATTGAGGATGAAATCGGACGTGCGATCCGCGCCCTGCAGTTCGACGATATCGTCACGCAGCTGCTGCAGGCGACCGAATACGGGGTCGACGGAGTATCCGACTATATCCAGGAGATCCGGCAGATCCTCGGCGATCTTGCCGGTGACCGGGATGGTGACGCGGCTCGCGGCGAGACGTTGCGGAGCGCGCAACGCGCGCTGCAGGAACAGCGCGAAAAACGGGAACAGCAGCGCCGGAATCAGCGCGTCGTGACCCAGGAATCAATGCAGGAAGGCGAGATCGAGCTTTTCTAGGCGCTGAAGTATTCCTACGTGACTGGCGCCGTTTTCCACCCGTTGATGCGGGTGTCATCACGGACCGTCCGGGAATTCACGCAAACCGATAGCAAGCTTTTACGGAGACTGGCCCTTGGCTCTTGAAACGATTGAACAGGACAATGCCCTCGTGATTCGTGTCCGCGGCGATTTCGATTTTCGCCTGCACCGGTCATTTCGCAATACCTACCGCGATGTCACGGACACCAGCCGCTTTGTCATCGATCTTTCGGGGACCAGTTACATGGACAGCTCGGCGCTCGGCATGCTGCTGCTGCTGCGCGAACATGCCCAGGCCCATGGCGCCAAGGTGGAGTTGCGCGGGGTTGCGGGCGAGGTGGCGCGGATAATCCGCATCGCGAACTTCGAGCAGCTGTTCACGATTTCCAGCGAGAACTGATGTCGCGTTCAGTCGACGTTCGACTCGCCACGAGGCAGCCGTGAAGGCGTCATGCGCGCGGGATCCGGATGGCGATGCCGCCATTCGCATACTGATCGTGGACGACGACCCGACCACGTGCCTGCTCCTGCGCAGCTTTCTGGAAAAGCGCGGCAGTCACGTGCTGCAGGCGGATAACGGCGTCGACGGCATCGCGCTGTACAGGGAGCACGCCCCCGATCTGGTGCTGATGGACGTGATGATGCCGGAGCTCGACGGGCTTGAGACCACGCGCCTCATCAGAGATATCGATCCCGACCATGCCAGTCCGATTCTTTTCATCACCGCCCTAGATGACGAGAGACAGCTGGCCGCCTGTGTCGCTGCCGGCGGCGACGACTTCCTGTCCAAGCCGGTCAGCCGGATTCAACTCGATGCCAAGCTGGATTCCTGGCTCCGGATCCAGGATCTGTATCAGGTCGTGCGCAGGCAGCGTGACGCGCTGGATGTGCTGCAGCAGCTCAATCAACAGGACAAACGGCTGGCAGGTGAGGTGCGGGATTGTGCGGCCAGCATTCAACGCATCAATCAGCAGGACGGGCTGAGCGCAGCCTTTCATCCTGCGGATATCCTCGGCGGCGATTTCCTGGTTCTGGCGCACGATCCGTCCGGTCGTTGCTTCCTGCTGCTCGGTGATTTTACCGGGCACGGCATGGCGGCGGCCATGGGGGTCGTGCCGGTTGCCCAGACCCTGGAACGTATGGCAGCCCTCGGCGCCGATGCCGAGGACATTCTGACCACCCTGAATCGGGATCTGGTGGACTATCTGCCGGTGTCGCTGTTCCTGTCGATGGCGCTACTGGTGATCGAGCCGGGTGGCGATCGTATCCGGATCTGGAATGCAGGCATGCCGGATCTGGTCTGCGTGCGCGCCGGGGATATCGTCCATCGGGTTGCGTCAGGACTGGTGCCGCTGGGGGTGCAGCGCGACATGCCACCGTTTGCCGCTGCTGCGGTCGAGTTGCCGATCGAGGGCGGCGACTGCTGGGTCGGGTTCAGTGACGGTCTGCTCGAGAGCGTTGGCGATCGCGGTGAGGCGCTGGGTCAGCAGGGCGTCGAACAGGCCTTGCTCGGCGACTGGCTGCAACGGGACGATTTCGAGGATGCGCTGCAGGGCCATGCGGAAAGCAGCCACGTGGCCGACGATCTGACGATTTTCCGGCTGGAGCCGGCACGACTGGCTGCAGCCGGAGGCGGAGCCGCCGGCGGGGAGCAACCCCTCTGGCGCTGGCGGATGAGCTTGCATGCAGAACAGATGCGGAACGGGTTGCAGGGGCCTTCCATCGCGGCCTCGCTGGCCTGTGTTCATCCCCTGAGTGAACGCGCACAGCGCGAGCTCGGTATCGTGCTCGGCGAACTGCTGAACAACGCTTTGGAGCATGGTGTGCTGGGGCTGGATTCCAGTCTCAAAGATGATGCCAGCGGTTTTTCCGCCTACTACGGCGAGCGAGAGCGCCGTCTGCGCACCCTGCAGGGGGGCATGATCCACCTCGATATCCGCTGCTACCGCATGCCGGATACCACGCATGCCCTGCGTCTGTTCGTGATCGACAGCGGTGACGGCTTCGATTATCGTCGGCGCGCCACGCAGCAGCACAACGGCACCCTGGCCGGCCGTGGCCTGAGCATCGTCGAGGAGTTCTGCACCGGGTTGCGCTTTCTCGGTCGCGGCAATGCCCTCGAAGCGGAATACCGACTGGGCGGCAACACTAACCCGATCCGGGAGGATTGATTCAGTGTCCGGAGGCAGCAAACAGTCGGGCATCGGCTTGCTACGACAGCTGGTCGACCGGGTTGAAGAGCCCATGTTGGTTGCCGATGCCCGGCAGCGGGATCAGCCGCTCTGTCATGTCAACGCAGGTTTCCTGCGTCTCACCGGCTATCGGTCCGAGGATATTCTCGGATACAACTGCCGATTCCTGCAGCGGCACGACATCGATCAACCGGGTATCAAACTGATCCGGCGTGCGGTCGCGGCCGGCAAAGCCGCGCATGCCCTGATCCGGAATTACCGGCAGGACGATGCCGTCTTCATTAACGAACTGCAGATTCTTCCCGTCGGTGGCGACCCGGGCCGGCCGGACTGGTTTGTCGGCCTGCAGCGTCGTATCAGTGATATCAGCTTTCACGGGCGTGACCCGATCGGCGCCGAGGAGAAGGCGGGCGGCCGGGCGCATGCCGCACGTCCGCGCTCATGGCCGGAGATCATCACGCTGCTCGAGTCACTGGGGCAGGCACGATTCAACCCGGTGCAGCGGCAGGGCCTGGAGGCGGCCATGGCCTCGGCGCGGCTCCTGATTCGGGACGACAATCAGCTGTCCTTCGCCGCGGTGGAGAGCGGTGCCCGTGAGCCGTTGAATGTCTCGGAGCTGCTGGCGGCAACGGTCGCGCAGGCGGCTCCGGATCTGCCCGACGGCTATCTGCAGGTGGATGCCAATCAGCTCGGATCCCGAGTCGTGCGCGGGCATCGCGACAGCATGATCGCCGTTTTGCAGCGCCTGGCGGAGTTGCATGCCGCGTTCGCCGGCAGCGCCGGTGCCGTACTGACCGTGCAGGACGTCCCGCTTCACGGCGGCAGCCGACTGCCGCAATTCTCGATTCATTCGGTCTCCGGAAAGTCGTCCGTGCTTACCCCGGAGACGCGACCTGCGGCAGCGGCGGAACGGTCGCGGTTGCTGTCGCCGGAGGCGACGTTCCCGGAACTCTCCCGTCTGGCGCTGGCGTCCGGTGGTGATGTCTGGGCGGACGTGGACTTCTCGTTCCACTTTCGCATGGGCACGCCGTTGTCGGCCAACCGGCTTGCGGAGGCGCCCCCGGCCGCCGTGACGAAACCGGATGGACGGACACTGCGTGTGCTGGTGGCAGAGGACAATCCGATCAATGCGCAGGTGGTCAGCGCGTTTCTCGAGCGTAACGGTCATCGCGCGACGGTGGCGGAAGACGGCCTGGCTGTTGAACAGTTGTTGGCGACCGGGGATTTCGATCTGCTGCTGCTGGATGTCCACATGCCGCACAAGGACGGGATCGAAGTGGCGGCTGATTTGCGTCGGGACCCTCGCTATCGGGATCTGCCGATCATTGCCGTGACCGCGGCACCGACGGCAGAAAGCCGGGAACGCTGCGTCCGGGCCGGCATGGATGGCTATCTCGCCAAGCCGGTCAAGCGCGAGGAACTGGACGAAGTGCTGCTGCGGCTGGCACCCCGCCTGCCGACGGAGACCTCGGCGGATCGGGACGCGGAACCGCTGACAGGGACACCGCCGATAGATCTCGCTGCAGCGCTGCGGGCGGTGGACAGCGACATCGCACTGCTGCGTGCCATGTGTCGGGCGTTCCTGCGGGATCTGCCGAATCGCTGGACCGCACTCGAGCGGGCCCTGGCCTGCAGCGATTGGGAAACAGTCCATTTCCAGGCGCACACCCTGAAAGGCGGGCTGGCCAGTTTCTGCGCCCACGGTGCGGTCGGGAAGGCCGAGGACATCTGCCAGCTTGCCAAGGGCCGGCAGCCGTCCATGGATCGGCTGCGTGGTGTGGCCGACGAGCTGGAGCGGGAAATCAATGCCGTGGTGGTTTACGTCACCGACGAGTTGCTCGACGCGGCGGCCAGCGAGCTGATCGGCCGCGGAAATCATGGCGGCGTGGGCGGGGCCCGGGTGCTGGTGGTCGAGGACAGTGCCACCACCGCGGTAATGATTACCGAATTCCTGCGCCAGCAGGGCTATCACGTGCAGGAATCACGTTCCGGTGAGGAGGGCCTGCGCGTGGCCCGGCGGTTCCGTCCGGACATCATTCTGATGGACTGCCTGATGCCGGGCATCGATGGTCTCGAGGCCTGCCGCAGACTGCGGAGGGACCCGGTTACCGAAGACGTGCCGGTGCTGATCATTACCGCCCTGAATGACGAACAGGCGGCGCAGGAGGCGATCGACGCAGGGGCCAGCGATTTCATCACCAAACCGATCTTCATGCCGGTCCTGCGGCAGCGGTTGCGTCAGATGGAGTTGTCCCGCGAGCGGCATCAGCAGGTCCGCTACCTGGCCTACCACGACAGCCTGACGGGTCTGCCCAACCGCACCAGTTTTCACAACCGGCTCGATCGCATGCTGGCCAGCTGCCGCGACGCCGATGCCGAACATGTGCTGATGTATCTGGATCTGGACCAGTTCAAGGTGGTCAACGATACCCGCGGGCACCAGGCCGGCGATGAGCTTCTGGTGCAGTTGGGCCGGATTCTCGCGCAGCAGGTTCGGGATGAGGATCTGCTGGCACGCCTCGGCGGTGACGAGTTCGGCGTCCTGCTCGAACGTTGCCAGCTCGAGGACGGGCTGCGCGTCGCCGATTCCCTGATCGAGGCGGTGCGGGATTTCGCCTTTTTCTGGGAGGATCAGACCTTCCTGCTCGGGGTCAGTATCGGTGTGGTCTCGGTGACCCGTAAATGGGTGACGGCGGCGGAGCTCCTGAGTGCCGCCGACACGGCCTGTTATGCGGCGAAGGCCGCCGGGCGCGATCGTTACCAGGTGTATTCGGAGAATGATGGCTTTATTCGTCGTCAGGCGGCCGAAATCCATCTGGTTCCGGAGATCAGCCATGCGCTGGAGAACGATCGCTTCGTCTTGTATCGCCAACGCATCCAGCCGATCGACTCTCACCGCACCGAGCCCGCTCACTACGAAGTGCTGGTGCGGATGCTGTCTGCGGATGGCGAGCACCTGTCGCCGGGCGGGTTCATTCCGGCGGCCGAGCGCTACCAGTTGATGGGACGCCTCGACCGATGGGTGATCCGCCACAGTTTCCAGTTCATTGCGGAACAGGAAGGCGCTCTCAGCAGCCGCTACAGCATCAACCTGTCTGGTGGCTCGCTGGTGGACGAGGATCTCGCGGGGTTCGTCGAGACTCAGCTCCGCAATTTCGCCATCGACCCGGCGCGGGTGTGCTTCGAGATCACCGAGACCGCCACGATTCGCAACATGGAGCGGGCGGTGGAATTCGTCAACACCGTGCGTTCCCTCGGCTGCCGCTTCGCGTTGGATGACTTCGGTGCCGGTCTCGCCTCATTCGCCTATCTGAAGGCCCTGCCGGTGGATTTCCTGAAGATCGACGGCGGCTTCGTCAAGGATCTGCTGGAGGATCGTTTCGACGCGGCCATGGTGCAGGCGATTCAGCAGGTTGGCGAAACCATGGGCATCCGGACCATTGCCGAATTCGTGGAGAATGACGCGATTCTCGAACGTTTGCGGCAGATCGGCGTGAATTACGCACAGGGTTTCGGCATTCACCGGCCCGAGCCCTGCTTGAGATCTATTCGCACAGACGATCCAGCATCCGCTTGAGCTCGGACATATCCAGCGGCTTGTTGAGGTAGCCGTCAAAACCGGCATCGACTGCGCGACGCTGCGTCTCCGCGGCGGCATCGGCGCTGACCGCCACCACCGGGATGCCCGCGGTTACACTGTTCGCGCGTAACTGCCGCAGTGCCTGGAAACCGTCCATGCGCGGCAAGTGCAGATCCATCAGAATCAGGTCCGGTCTCTGGGTCTCCGCAATCCCGATCCCGGCCAGTCCATCGCCCGCGTCCAGCAGGCGACAACCGAGCCGGTTCTCGAGCACGGCCCGGGCCAGCAGCCGATTGCTGTCGTTGTCCTCGACGTACAGGATCAGCGGCGGTTGATCGGGGCGCGTAATACCGGCCGGTGCGGGCACGGTGTCGGGTGCGATGGCCTCCGGCTCGGGCTCGGCCAGCCCGGCTGCGCCACAGGAGATCCGTACCGTGAACGTCGATCCGATGCCCGGCTCGCTGTCCACGGTGAGTCTTCCGTTCATCATCTCGACAATGCGCTGGGTAATCACCAGGCCGATGCCGGTGCCGAGGACATTGCTGCCCTCGTGACCCAGGCGGTTGAACGGTTCGAAAAGTTCCTGCATCCGGTCGGCGGGGATGCCAATCCCGGTATCGCGGACGACGATCGTGCACTGCTCCGCATTGCCCCGGATTCTGATATCGACACGACCACCCTCGCGATTGTACTTGACAGCGTTGCTCAGCAGGTTGAGGAGCACCTGCCGTGTCCGGGTGCGGTCGAGCTGCAATAGTGATGGCAGGTCGATGTCCGAGGACACCGTGATGTTCCTGTCCCTGGCTTCCTCGCGTACGGCATTCATGCTTTCCTCGGCCAACCGACGCAGATCCACCGGCCCGGTGTTGATGCGGATGTTGCCCGCCTCGATCCGGGTCAGATCCAGCACCTCCGAAATCAGATCCAGAAGATGCCAGCCGCTGCTCAGGATGTGGCGCATGTATTCCTTCTGCTGGACCGTCAACGGTGCTTCGTGGTCGGCTTCCAGCAATTGCGCAAAGCCAAGCACGGCATTCAGCGGGGTGCGCAGCTCATGGCTCATGTGGGAAAGGAACTCGGACTTGGCCCGGTTGGCGCTTTCCGCCTCCAGTCGGGCGGTGACGAGGGCCTGTTCCACCCGTTTGCGCAGGGTGATGTCCTGCACCAGGCCGAGGATGCGGTTGCCGCCCGCGGTATCGGCGCGAATGACGTTGGCGCGCAGCAACAGCCAGCGCAGCTCGCCGTCGGCGCGCAGACGGAGTTCCAGATTCATCTCGCGACCGCCGCTCAGGCAGTCGTGAATGGCCTGGAACAGATTGCGACGATCCGCGGCCGGGAACTGACGCAGCATGGCCAGCGCCGACAGGCGCCTGCCCGGAGACTGATTCAGCAGCACATGCAGCAGATCACCGCCCCGAATGGTCAGCGGTTCGCTTTGCTTCCACTCCACATGCGACACGCGGGCGAAGGCCTGGGCGTTACGCAGCCGGCGTTCGTTGGCCTCCAGTGCCAGTTCCGCATCGATCTGCTGGGTCAGGTCGTCCTGAATGCCGATGTAATGGGTCGTCGCGCCGGCGGTGTCGAAGATCGGCGAAATGGACAGATTGTTCCAGAACGCGGCGCCGCTCTTGCGGTAGTTGCGCAGGATGACGCTGATCGGCTGACTGGCGGCAATGGCATCGCGAATCGCCTGAACCACGGATGGCTCGGTATCGTGGCCTTGCAGAAACCGGCAATTGCGACCGATGACCTCGTCCGGTGCGTAGCCCGAGATCCGGTAGAACGCCGGATTGGCATAGATAATCGGTAACGCCGGATCGCGCGCATCGGAGATGACAATGCCGGTGGTGGCGGCATCCAGAGCCTTGGTCTGGACGCTGAGCTGCTCGTTGGCCTGTTCCAGGTCGGTGATATCGACACCCTGGACGCAGAGCGCGTCGAGTTCGCCTTCCTCGGTGAGAATCGGAAAGCGCTCCATCAGTACCCGCCGGCGTTGCCCGCTCATGGTGAGCACGTCGTCAGTCGCGATCCTCTCGTTGCTTTCCAGCGCCTGCATGTCGAGCGCATGCGCATGCTGCGCTTCACTCGCTGTCAGGAAGTCGCGGTTGTGCCGACCGCGCAAATCATCCGGGTCGTCCACGCCGAGGACGCCGGCGACCGCCTTGTTGGCATACAGGAAACAGCCGTCGGCATCTTTCAGCGTGGTCAGCACCGGGGATGCCGCGAGAATGGACCGCAGGCGTGCTTCACTCTCCCGGGACTGGCGCTCCGCTTCCCGCACACGGGTGTTGTCGTAAAAGCTCAGGACCGCGCCGCAGCAGACCCCATCCTGATTGCAGTACGGGCGGATCCGCATCAGGAAATGCCGGTATGCGCCGTCGTCCCGCGGCTCACGCAGCTGGGTTTCGACTGCATCACCGCCGTTAACCACCTGCCGCAGATGCTCCTCAAGGTCCCGTAACAGCAAACGGGAGGGCACGTTGACGAGATTGCGCCCGAGCATCGATTCATCGAGCGTGAAAATCTCCCGGCAGGCGGCGTTGTAGAACTTGATGCAGAGGTCCTGATCGACGACCACCAGACCGTCATCGAGACTGATCAGCACATTCTCGAGGTCGGCATTGACCCGATCCACTTCGGCGGTCTTGCGGCTCAGGGCCACATTCGAGTCGCGCAGGCGTTCGTTGGCGGAAAGCAGCTCCTCGTTGGCGGTTTCCAGTTCCTCGTTCGCCGAGTGCAGTTCCTCGTTGGTGGAATGCAGTTCCTCGTTGGCCGTCTCGAGCTGCGCGATCACGCTCTGCAGGTGATCCCAGGCCTCCTGTAGGTTTTCTTCCAGTTGATGCACGCGTTCGGTGGCCGCGGCATCGACTTCCTCGGCCAGGATCGGTGCTATCGCGGGATCGTCGTCAATCTCGACGGCCGGACGCGCATGGGCTGCGGACGTTGCCTCGCCAAGGCCGAGGGGCTCTTCCGCCAGCCAGGTTCTGGTCATGCTCAGGAAAGGCTGCAGGCGCCGGTTGGTGCTTAGTCGCCGGTAAATCCGGTGGCGGTGGTCCACCGGCTCGAAAAGATCCTGCTGCGGTGGCAGATTCTCGGCGCGGCCGAGAAACAGCAGACCGTCCGGCCGCAGACCGTAGTGCAGTGTCTCGAATAACTGGCGTCGCGCCGGATTACCGAGATAAATGAGAAGGTTGCGACAACAAATCAGATCGAGATGAATGAACGGCGGATTCAACAGCAGGTTGTGCTGGACAAACGTGACCCGGCGTCGCAGTCCCTTGCGAACCGTGCACAGGTCTTCTCTGGTCTCGAAATAGCGTTCCCGCAAGGTCGCCGGGACCGTGTCCTCGAGATCCGCGAGTGAATAGCATCCGCGGCGGGCCTTCCCCAGCGCCTGTGTGTCGACATCGGTGGCGAACAGTTGCAGCCCGATGCTGCTGGCCAGTTCATGCAGCACCTCGCCGATCAGGATGGCCATGCTGTAGGCCTCCTCGCCGGTGGCACAGCCCGCCACCCAGACACGCAATTCCTCATGGGGTGACTTGCTGCGAATCATCTCGCGGAGTTGCCGCGTCAGGGCGTCGAATGCCGAGCCATCACGGAAAAAGGCGGTGACCGAGATGAGGACTTCATTGGCCAGCGCAACGGCTTCCTGCGGCGCGACGGCGAGCCGTCGCTCGTAGTCCGTCATGACCTCCAGGCCAAGCACCTGCATGCGCTTGCGGATGCGTCGCTGCAGCACGCTCCCCTTGTAGGCGCGCAAATCGATGTCGGCATGGCGACGTACCTGTTGCAGGATCCGGCCGAGCAGTTCCGGATCCTCGACGGCTTGCTCGGGATAGATTTCCGGCAAGTGGCGCAAAAGCTCGTAGGCGAGTTCGCGAGGAGGGGCAATGCAGCTGGCGAGACCGGTTGCGATGGCCGCATGCGGCATGCCCTGATGAGCTGCCGTCTCCGGTGACTGGACAAGCAGCTTGCCGCCTCCCGCATGGATGGCCCTGGCGCCGAGGCTGCCATCACGCCCGCTGCCCGACAGGATCACCGCGGCAGCTTTTGCACCCACGGCGCTGGCCACGGACTCGAGCAGTCTGTCAATGGAGGGGGCTGGCCGCCGGGCGGGATCGGGTTCGGCCAGGACCAGTCGTCCGTGTTCAACGACGATATCGTGATTTGCCGGCGTGATGAAGACGCGGCCCGGTTCCAGAGGCGTGCCACTGACGATCTGCTCCACCGGCAGCGGTACGGCCCGCGCCAGAAGTTCGCTGAGCAGGCTTTCATGACCGGGCGCAAGGTGTTGAGCGACAACGAAACATTTGTCGGTATGCGGATCGACTGCGCCGAGGAATGAACGCAAGGCCTCAAGTCCACCGGCCGAGGCGCCGATAGCCACCACATGGGACGGTGCTGACAAATCGTTTGATGACTCGGAAACGGGCTGCGTCACGTTAACGGTCCTGGTTAATGGACGGCAGGGAAGCCTGAATGGCGGACACAATACCCTCGACCCAACCCCGATATCTATAAGAGCTGTACCGGCTATCTACAAACCCGACGGCAGACCGTCCGTTGCCGTCGACGGATCACGTGGGAGATCACTATTCATGGCCCTGGTAAAAGGCAAACAATCGACATCTCAATCCGCTGGCAATGGCGCCGCCGCGGCTGCACCTCCGAGTGGCAATGCGCAGCGCGAAGCCGAAGCCGCGCGGCGCCGGGCCCGTTCTATTGCCCGTCGCCAGCAGGTCGCCGAGCGTATTGCCGCTGCTGCGGCACAATTGTCCAGCAGCGTGTCGGAGTCCGCTGCCGCCGCCGAGCAGTTGAAGGGCTCGATGGATCAGATCGCGGTCGGGGCGCAGCAGGCCGCCGGTTCCGCGCAGGAAACCATGGGCTCGGTTTCCGAGATGGCCGCGGCGGTGAAGCAGCAGGCGGACATGGCACGTCAGGCGGCAAGCCGCCTGCTCAGCATGCGCGATCAGGTCGCCGGGTCAATTGATCGGGTGGAAGGTCTGGTGGACGCAGTCAAGCTCGGCATTGAACGCCAGGACAAGGCGGTCGCCGGCGCGGACAAACTGTCCACGCGCGCCGAGGAGATCGGCGACATCGTGCGCGCGGTCACGCGCATTGCCGACCAGACCAATCTGCTGGCCCTGAATGCCGCCATCGAGGCTGCCGGTGCCGGTGAACACGGACGCGGCTTTGCGGTGGTCGCCGATGAGGTCCGTGGCCTCGCCGAGCTGTCGCAGAAAAGCGCATCGGACATCCAGAAGCTGGTGACCCGGATCCGTGATGGGGTGGAGGAGGTCACCCGGCTGATCCGGGAGACCGCCGAGTCCGGCAAGCAGGGCATGGTCCAGGGCGAAAAGATTACGGGCCAACTGGAATCCGTGCGCGGCGCGATGAAGGAAATGCTCGCCTCCGGCGACCGAATCCAGGAGATCGCTGACGAATCCGCCGAGGCGGCGGACAAGGTGCAGCGCGAGACCGAAACCATCGCTGCGGCCGCCGAGGAGCAGTCCGCGGCCTGCGAGGAAGCAACGCGCATGGCCGATCAGCAGA
Organism: Ectothiorhodospiraceae bacterium; assembly: GCA_003565775.1. Lineage (GTDB taxonomy): Bacteria > Pseudomonadota > Gammaproteobacteria > Nitrococcales > Aquisalimonadaceae > Methylonatrum. The sequence goes on from PXAT01000127.1 coordinate 51,608, forward strand.
CCCAGGCTCTCAGTGAGGCACGCGACGCGAGCAGTTCCCTGTCGGAACTTGCCGACAACTTGCGGGACAACAGCGACACCGACAAAACGGGTGACGAACTGGCGGCGGCCGCCGAGCAGTTGGCCTCTGCGGTGGAGGAGATTCAGCGTTCCTCCAGCGAGGTATCGGTCGCGAACGAACAGATCCGGCGTGGCGCGGAACAGCAGAGTCTTGCCGGGCAGTCCGCGATGAGCGCCATTCGTCAGCTAGAGCAGGGATCGGAGAAGGCGACCACCAGCGCCCGCGAGAGCATCGAACGGGGTGAGGGCGCCGCGACGATGATCCGGGAAAACCGCGAGCTGGTGGAGGAACTGGTGGGTTCGCTGTCGGAAAACGCCGAACAGAGCCGCACGGTCCGCACCAAGGTGCGGGATCTGGAGCTGCTCGCCCGGCGCATCGACAAGCTGCTCAGCGGCATCGGCATGGTCAACGTGCAGACCAGCATGCTGGCGGTCAACGGCGGCATCGAGGCGGCCCGTGCCGGCGAACACGGCAAGGGCTTCGTCGTGGTGTCCACCGATATTCGCAACCTCGCCCACGACGCCACCGATAATGCCGGTCGCATCGAAGAGGTCGTTGCCCTGGCCCAGGACGATATCGGTGCCGTCCGCGCGGTCATGGAACATGTTGCCGCCGCGGCCGAGGAGGAAGCCGAACGCAACGAGGCCGTGCTCGGTGAGCTGCGACGCGTCGAAAAATCGGTGGGCCAGGTGGTGGACGGGAATCGCGAGGTTGCCGACGCATCGCAGCAGATTCATGAAGCGGTGGCCGAGGCCCGCACCGGTATCGAACAGATCGCAAGCGCCGCGGAAGAGGCCTCCCAGGGCGCGGTGGAGGTATCGGCTGCTGCCCGCCAGCAGAACCAGAGCGTCGAGGAGCTCGCCAGTGCCGCCGAGGAAATCGCATCACTGGCGGATCAGCTCCAGCAGGGGGCATGAGCGTGGCTGCGTCCCCGGCCGCCGGCGAATACGTTTTCTTCCGCCTGGGCGCGGAGCAGTTCGCGTTGCCGATGGCGGTCATCGAGGAGATTATCCGACCGCCGCGCCTCGACCCGCTGCCGCTGTCCAACCCCCTTTACCTGGGGCTCGCCAACCTCCGCGGTCGGGTACTTCCGGTGGTGGATCTCCGCCGGACCCTCGGTTGCACCACCGGTGAGCAGGACGCCGGTCAGCGGGTCCTCGTGACCCGGGTGCAGGGGGTCGGACTTCTGGTCGACCAGGTGGATCGGGTTGAGCAGTGTCCCGCGAGTGCCGTCCAGACCGCCACCGGATTGCGCACGGCGGTGGATCATCAGGAAGTGCTGGGAGTGCTCGACATCGGCAGCGGTCTGACGCCGATCCTCGATCTGGAGTCGCTGGTCAGCCAACGGCTCACACTGGATTACACGCCGCCGACAGCCCGCCGCCAGGCCCGGGCTGCAGGCCCCGCGCTGCGCGCCGACGCCGTCGAGGACAGTGCGGGCCAGCGGCTCGAGGAGCTGATCGTTCTGCAGAGCGCCGGCCAGCGCTTCGCGCTGCCACTGCAGCAGGTGCGAGAGCTGGTGCCCATGCCCGGTGCCTGCATGGCGGTCCCCAACGCACCGGATTATCTCGCCGGCGCCATGTGCTTCCGACAGCAGATCGTACCGCTGCTGCTGGTCGATCGTCTGTTTGATCTGCCGCGGGAATCGGAACCACAGAACCGGCGTGTGCTGGTGGTCCCACTCAGCGGGCGGCGCGACGACGATACTTCCGCCATGGTGGGGCTTGTGGCGGACCAGGTCGACGACGTCCTGCGTCTGCCGGCCAATCGTCTGGTGCCGCTGCCTGAGCAGTTTTCGGCGCTGGGCGGGGTCGAGGACTGCACCGCACTTTGTCGTCTCGACGATGGCAGCCTGGCCAGCGTCCTCGACATGCCGCGTTTCGCGGCCACCAACATGCTGCAGGACATGCTCGAACGCGTGGAGCAGCTGGCGACAGACGAGCGTGACGACGAGGATTCGGCCGAGGACGTGATGCAGTTGCTGGTGCTGGATGTCGGCAAGCAGGCGATCGCGATCTCCATCAGTCAGGTACGCGAAATCGTTCGCCACACGGCCTCGATCGAGCCGGTGCCGCTGGCGCCATCCGCCTTGCTGGGCGTCATCAACCTGCGCGGGGTGGCCTTGCCGGTGGTGGATCTGGCCGACCACCTCGGTCTGGGTCGGACGCCCCGGTCGGACGGGCATTACCGGATTGTCGTGATCGGCGCCGGTGACCAGCGACTGGGTCTGATCGTCGGCGGTGTGCGGCAGGTGCTGCGCGTTGGCGAGTCGGCGCTGCGGCCGGCACCGGATCGGGCCAGTCGCTATCGTTCGCTGATCCAGCGGGTGGTGCTCAACGAGGAGGCCGGTGCCGACGAGGCCGGAATGGTTCTGCTGCTGGAGGCGCTGCATCTGTTCCGGTCCGGGGCGCTGGGCGAGCACCCGGCGGTGGGGGAGGTCACGGCATGACCGGCCTGCATGTGCTCGTGGTTGACGATTCGGCCCTGATGCGCCGGCAGATCGCGGCAATCCTGGAGGATGCCGGCCATCGTGTGAGCCTCGCACGGGACGGGCGTGACGCGCTCGAAAAGGCGGTGCAGCTGGATCCGGACGTGGTGACACTGGATATCCATATGCCGGAAATGGACGGTCTGACCTGCCTCAGCCACCTGATGATCGAGACGCCGCGGCCGGTCGTCATGGTGTCGTCGCTGACTGAAAAGGGTGCGCTGGCCACGCTGGAGGCACTTGCTCTCGGCGCGATCGATTACGTGGCCAAGCCGGGAGGCACGATCAGCGTCGACATGGCGAGTCTCGCCGAGGATCTGATTCGCAAGGTGGAGGTCGCGGCCGGTGCGCGTCGGCCCGGACCCGCGGCGACCACGGAAAGCAAATCGGTACCGGCACGGCCGGCAGCGCGCACATCGCCGGCTCCGGAACCGGCAGACGCACGTTCGCATGGCCCCGGTCTGATCGTGATCGGGGTGTCCACCGGCGGGCCGCGGACCCTGGAATCGATCCTGCCCCTGCTACCGGATACCTTGCCCTGGCCGGTCGTGGTCGTACAACACATGCCGGGCAGCTTCACTTCGGCCTTCGCCCGGCGCATGGATGGTCTGTGTGCGCTGCAGGTCAGGGAGGTGACCGGTCCGGTGCTTGTGGAACCCGGCGTGATTCACATCGCCCGGGGCGACAGCGACCTGAGCCTCAGTCGCAGGGCTCGCGGTCTGACGCTGATGCCGATGCCCGAGGACCCGAAACATACCTGGCACCCGTCCGTAAGCCGTTTGCTGGCAGCGGTCGCCGAGCATGTCCCGGCAAAATCCTTTGTCGGTGTGCTGCTCACCGGCATGGGTGATGACGGCGCCGCGGAAATGGCCCGCATGCACGAAAGCGGCGGCTTTGTCATTGCCGAGAGTGAGCAGACTGCGGTCGTCTACGGCATGCCCAAGGCGCTGATGGATCTGGACGGGGCCGACGAGCAACTGCCGATGCAGGCCATTGCCGGACGGCTGTGTGACTGGTTTGGCGTGGAACCGCGTCATGTGTCCTGAGGAGTTGCCCCGATGCCACTGACTCGCAGTAAAAGCCCCACACGCTCGCCGCTTCAGGAGCGTCGGGAGAGCGGCCGTGGCGTTGCTGAACTGATCGCGCAATTGCAGTCCGACGACGCCATGCAGCGGCGGCGTGCCGCGCGGGATCTCGGTGGTTGCGTTGACGCCTTGCCGGCGCTGGAGCACGCGTTGGCACGGGAGACGGTGACGGCAACACGCCAGACCATGCTGACCGCGCTGATGAGCATGGATGACGAGCGGGTCGCGACCATGCTCCTGCCCATGCTGCGTTCGGACGATGTGGCCCTGCGCAACGATGTCATCGAAGTGTTGCAGTCCCTGCCTGGCCTCGTTGCCCCGCACATGTCGAGTCTGCTGGAGGACGAGGATTCCGACGTCCGGATCTTTGCTGTGAATATCCTGGAATCGCTGCGGCACCCCGACGTGCCGCGCTGGTTGCAGGCGGTCATCGAGCATGACGAGCACGTCAACGTCTGCGCGGCGGCGGTGGACGTGCTCACCGACGTCGGTGACGTCAGCGCGCTGCCGGCCCTCGACCGGTTGCCGCAGCGGTTTCCGGATCATCCGTTCATCCATTTCGCCGCAAACATGGCGGCAGAGGGCATTCGTCGTGGCGACGATGCCTGACCGGATCGACGAGCAACAGCCGAAGGTGGACGGACGTCTGAGTGACGCCGATTTCCGCACGTTCCGCGAATTCTACTACCGGAAAACCGGCAACTGGTTCGACGACAACAAGCGCTACTTCGTCGACAAGCGGCTGCTCGAACGCATCAGGGAGAGCGGGGCGGAGAGCTTTCGGGCCTATTTCACGAGCCTGCGATTCGAGGCATCCGGCCGCGAGCTGCAGATGCTGACCAATCTGATGACGGTCAACGAGACCTATTTCTATCGCGAAGATTATCAGCTGCGCTGTCTGGTCGCCGATATCCTGCCGCAGGTACTTCGCCACCGCAGTCGCACGGGACCGATCCGGATCTGGTCCTTGCCGTGCTCCACCGGTGAGGAACCCTATTCGCTGGCGATCTACCTGCTCGAGCACTGGCCCGACATCGAGCATGTGGATGTGGAAATCGTCGGCTCCGATATCGATACCGTGGCCCTGGAGAAGGCCCGTGCGGGGCGCTACGGCCGCCGTTCCCTGAACGGTCTGCCGGACGCCGTGCGTGAGCGCTATTTCGAGCCGGACGGCCCGCAGCATCACCGTCTGGTGGACTGGCTCCGCGACGCGATCACCTTTACGCGGGTGAACATCGCCGATGTCCGCGATACCCGTGCCTATCGGGATTTCGACGTCATTTTCTGCCGCAATCTTCTGATCTATTTCGACGAGGCGTCGCGGCGCAAGGCAGCAGAGCAGTTGTTCGATGCGCTGCGACCGGGCGGCTTCATCTGTCTCGGGCATTCCGAGTTCATGAGCCGCATTTCGCCGCTGTTCACGCCGCGGCGCTTTACCGACGCCATCGTCTACCAGCGACCGGAGAACACACGATGAACAAGGCCCTCGTCATTGACGACGCACGCACCGTGCGCCAGTACCACCGCGAACTGCTGGAAAGCGTCGGCTATGCCGTGCACGAAGCGTTCAATGGCATCGAAGCTCTGGAGATCTGCGGTGCCGAGACCTTCGATCTGCTGGTGGTGGACGTCAACATGCCGAAGCTGAACGGATACGACTTCCTGCAGAGTTACAGGGAGCGCGACGACGGTCATGCGGTCGCGATCATGGTGACCACCGAAGCACGTCCGGATGACGCCCTGCAGGCCATGCAGGCGGGCGCCAATCTGCACCTGGTCAAGCCGGTGAATCCGGAAACCCTCAAGCAACTGGCCCAGCTGCTGCGCGCGGAGGAGGCGGCATGAACGCGTTGATGGAGCAATTCATTCAGGAAACCCGCGAGCTGATGGAGGATGCGGCGCAGGGGTTGCTGACGCTGGAGAAAACGCCGCAGGACCCGGACGCACTGGGTCGGGTCTTCCGCGCCCTGCACAGCACCAAGGGCGCCTCCGGGCTGTTCGATCTGGATCCGATGACCAACATGATCCATCTGGCCGAGGACCTGCTGGATCGTGCCCGGGACGATCAGGTGGTGCTGACCCCGGAACATGTGGATGTCCTTCTGGATGTTCTGGACCAGGTCAGTCACTGGATCGACGCACTGGAGACAGACGAGTCGCTGCCAGCGGATGCAGAGGCGCGCTCCCGCGAGTTGCAGGAGCGGTTGCAGGACGGTCCGTCCGGAGACGCTGCCTGGGGAGCGGAGTTGCCGCAGGCGGAATCGGCGTCGGCGCAAGCGGCGGTCGACTGGCTGGAGACGGTTCCGGACCGCGACCGTCGAGCGCTGGTTGCAGCGGCTCTGGCGGAAAACCGGGATCTGCTGGCGATCAGCTATACGCCCGAGCCGGGCTGTTTCTTCGTCGGCGACGATCCGATTCTGACCGTGCGGGACTATCGGGACCTCCACTGGCTGGATGTGCGCGGCCCGGAACAATGGGAAACCGACGAGGCATTCGACCCGTTCTCCTGTCAGTTGGAGTTCCGGATTCTTGCCCTCGGCAGCGCGGATGAGGCGACCGCGCACTTCGACTACGTCAGCGAGCAGGTCCGTATCGAGTCATTGAGCACGGACAGCCTCGCGTTCGCCGCCGGGCAGCGCGGTGCGGAGTCTCTGTGTGAGCCGTTTACCGAGCAGCTTCCGGGATGGTTGGCGGACGATCGGATGGACGACCTGGACCGCGCGGCCACGCGCCTACAGGACATGCTGTCGCCGGAGCTGCTGGAGAGTTCGGCGGTGGGCTGGCTGCGGCTTGCCGTCGCCCATGGGCGGCGTGACTGGCTGCAGCATTTCGCGGCAATCCTGCAGCCGGATCTGACCACTGACGCATCGGTCCCGGCGGCCGCAGTCGCGCCGACGACGGCGGCGGATGGCGGCACGACCGTCCCGAAGGCGGCCGCCGCCCCCGTGCCGGCCACGGAGGAAGAGCCGGCCGGCACCGACCCGGTGCTGTTGCTCAGCAACCAGGGCGAACGGGCCGCGGAGCTGGTGGCCGCGCTCCAGCAGGCGCAGCAGCAGATGCTGAACCTGCCGGCCGAGTCCGGCGTCTGGCCGCAACGGGTCCGTTCCGCGATTCGCGTCATCGCCTGCTGCCTGCGGGCCATGGACGACCGCCCGGCCCTCGAGGCGTTGCCGGAACTGGAACAGCGCCTGCTGGAGGCGCGTTCCGGCAAACCCCTCACCGCATTCCTGCAGCAAGCCGACAATCCGGCGCGGCCTGCCGAGGCCGCGCCGTCGGGGGACGACGATACCGACGATGCTCCGGGCAGTGCCGCGGCCGCCGTCATGCCCCGCACGAAGAGCTTCCGGGTCGACGCCGCCAACGTGGATCTGCTCGGTGATCTGGTCGGGGAACTGGTGGTCGCGAAGAACAGCTTTCCCTATCTGGCTCAGCGTGCCGAACACGACTTCGGCGTGCGCGAGTTGGCACGCCTGCTGAAGGAACAGTTCAGCGTCATCAGCCGGATCGCCCAGGACATGCAGGGTGCGGTCATGAACATCCAGATGTTGCCGGTGCAACAGGTCTTCCAGCGCTTCCCGCGTCTGGTGCGTGATCTGGCCCGGCGCCTCGGCAAGGACGTGGAGCTGACCCTCTCGGGTGAACAGACCGAAGCCGACAAGACGGTGCTGGAAGTCCTGGCGGAGCCGCTGACCCACATGGTGCGCAACAGCCTTGATCACGGCCTGGAAACACCGGAGGAACGGGCAGCGGCCGGTAAACCCGCAACCGGGACTCTGGCGCTCCGCGCCCGGCACGAGGGCGAACAGGTCGTGGTCGAGCTGGAGGATGACGGGCGTGGACTGGATCTGGACGCGATCCGGCGGAAGGCGTACCAGCGCGGCCTGATCTCGGAGCAGGATCTGGAGAGCATGCCCGACCAGGAGGCCATGCAGCTGATTTTCGCTCCGGGCTTCTCCACCCGCGAGGCCGTTTCCGAGACCTCCGGTCGCGGTGTCGGCATGGATGTGGTGCGCAGTACCGTCGTGCAGCACGGTGGACAGGTCACCCTGGACAGCACGGCCGGGCAGGGCACCAGGGTCCGCCTGGCAATGCCGATGACCATGGCGGTGTCCTATGTCATGGGCGTCGAGGCCAACGGGCAGCTGTTCGGTGTCTCCATGGATAACGTGGTGGAAACCGTCCGCGTGCCCACGTCCTCGATCCAGCAGGTGAAGCAGCAGGAGGCCATCGTGCTGCGTGACAAGACGATTCCGCTGCGCCGGCTGCATACCTTGCTGCGGCTCGACGCCGCGGACGGCAACGAGCGGCAGCAGGCCATCGACGCCATGTACGACACGCCGCAGACCGCGATCCTGGTCGTGCGTCACCAGGGTGAGCACGTGGGGCTGGTGGTGGACGATTTCCAGGAAGGCCTGGACGTCATCGTCAAGCCGTTGGACGGCGTGCTGACCGCCATTCGCGCCTATGCCGGCACTGCCTTGCTGGGTGATGGCCGGGTCCTGCTGGTGCTGAATCTGAAGGAGCTGCTGTAATGCCGATCGTGAAGAAGAAGACCGTTCTGCAACTGGAAGGGCATTGCACCGTGGAGGAGGCGGAGGATCTGCTGCAGTGGCTCGACGCCAACCCCCGCGGTCGGTTGAATCTGCGGGCGTGTACACATTGCCATACCGCGATTATCCAGGTGCTGATGGCGCGCCGACCTCTGGTTTCCGCCGAGCCGGATGATCCGTTTCTGCGCCGTCAGATCCTGCCCCTGATCCGCCATGCCGAGGATCAGGCGAGCTAGATGGGCAATGCGGCGGTCATCGTTGTCTGCAACCGCAAGGGTGGCAGCGGCAAGACCACCACGGCGGTGAATCTGGCCGCCGAGCAGGCGGCTGCCGGACGCCGGACACTACTGGTGGATCTCGATACCCAGGGCCATGCCGCCCTCGGGCTGGGAATCAAGCCGAATCGGGAGACACCGACCGTGCACGGACTGCTGGCTGCCGGCCAGGCCAATCTGGTCCCGGCCATCGCCACCGGTCTGACCCATGGCGTGGACTGTCTGCCGGCGGATACCCGGCGCCAGGCGGAATTGCCGGAGCACGCCGCCCCGGTTCTGCGCCAGGCGCTGGCCGCACTCGGTGAACTGGGTTACGACAGCATCATCATCGATACCCCGCCCACCGCCGGCGTCGCTCTAAACGGCGCGCTGGCCACGGCACACGCGGCCCTGATTCCCCTGCAACCTCACCACCTCGCGGCCGAGGGTGTGCAACAGCTGGTGCAATTGATCTTTCGCATCGGCATGCAGGAAAACAGTCAATTGCAGTTCACGGCCTTGCTGCCGGTGATGCGGGATCCGAGGATCCGGCTGCAGCGGGACACCCTTGAGCAGATGGAGCGGCAGTTCGGCAGCGAGCGCCTGTTGCGCGGGATCCGGGTCGACATTCGCCTGGCCGAGGCCTTCGCTCACGGCAAACCGGTCCGAGCCTATCGTCCCAGGAGTCGCGGTGCGATGGATTACGCATTGCTCCACGCGCAGCTCACGGCGCTCTGGCCGGCTCTTTTCCGCCGGCCCTGAGCCGACCCGGGGTGCGCCGATCGGCTGGTACACTGACGCCTTTCGATTTTTATCACCGTCGAACAGGAGGACGCGCGTGGCCGATCAGGATCTGGTGAAGGTGTTATTCGTCTGCATGGGCAATATCTGTCGCTCACCCACGGCGGAAGGCGTGTTCCGTCAGCGGGTACGTGATGCCGGCCTCGATCACCGGATCGAGACCGACTCGGCCGGCACCCACAGTTATCACATCGGCAAGGCACCTGATCCGCGTTCCCAGGAAGAAGCGCGGAGTCGCGGCATTGATCTGAGCGATATCCGCAGTCGGCGTATTGCGGCCAGCGATTTCGGCTATTTCGACTGGGTTCTGGCCATGGATCGCGACAATCTCGAGATCCTCATGGCGGAATGCCCCGGGGCCGAGCAGAGCAAGCTCCATCTGTTTCTCGGATTCGCCCGCGGGCGTCCGGAACAGGAGGTTCCGGATCCCTATTACGGTGGCGAGAGAGGCTTCGTGCAAGTCTTTGATCTGATCAGTGATGCGGCTGACGGCCTGCTGGAGACCATTCGCCGGCAGCACCGCCTCTAATCGGCCGACGGCACCGCCAGGGCCTTACCGAAAAACCAACGGCGCAGTCGCGGAAGCGGCTGCGCCGTTGGTTTTTCTGAAAGCACGAGGGGTCCTAGCCGGACTGTTCCTCGCGCTTCTTTTCGCGGTCCTCGGGCTTCGGCTCCTCGGCTGTCGTCGCCGCGTCTCCGTCCGTCTCGTCGGTCTTCTTCCGGTCCTCGGCGGCGGGCGCTTCGGCGGCCTTCGCCTCGGTCGGCTCCGGAGATGCCGGTTCGGACTCTGCCGCCGGCTCTTCCAGCGGTTGCCATGCCTTCGGCTCGGTGGCTGCCCCGGAAGCGGCCGGCTTTGCAGCCTCGGTCGCGGGCGCTTCCTGGTCGTCGCTGGCCGCGGCCTGTTCGGCACGGGTCTTCGGCGCACGGCGACGCGGTGGCGTTTCCGGATCCTTGCTCACGGCGGGAGTCGGCTCGGCCTTGCCGACATCGCCGGATGCAGCAGCATCCTCCGTCGGCGTCCCGGCCTTCCCGTCAGCGGACTGGTCGGCGCTGGAGGATGCAGCCGTGTCGGCTTCATTCGAGTCCGCGGCTTCCGGTTTGCGGCTCCGGCGACGCGGCCGCGGCTTCTTCGCCGGCTCGGCCTCCGGCACCTCATTCCCGGTGGCAGCCGCCGAATCTTCAACGGTCTCTGCGGTTTCCGTTGCGGCCTTGCCTTCGTCGTTGCCCTTGTCCGTTGCCGGAATGCGGGGGCGGCCGTCGCGCATGCGCGGGTCGCGCCTGGCAGGCTGCGGCTGCACGTCCTCGGGCGTGGGTTTGTCCTGATTACCGTCGGCGGCAACCTCCGGCGCGGCTGGTTCGGCCTTCTTCTTCTCCGCTGCCGGCCGGGCCTTGCTGTCGGTGTCGTCCGGTTTGTCGGCGGTGGGCTGCTCGGCCGTCGCGGTGTCCTGCTGCCGGGCCTTGTCGACCGTGTTGTCGTTCTGCGCGTTGTTGTCGTCGGTCTGGGCGCCCTGACCCTGGCCACCACGACGCCGGCGCCGTCCGCCGCGACGTCCGCGCCGACTGCGACCGCTGCCGGTGGACCCGTCCTGGTTCTGCTGGGCCTCGGTCGAGCCGGATGCAGCAGCCGGCGAACTGGCGGTCGCCTTGTCCTCGCTTTTCGCGGCCGGTTCGCCGGTCGGCTTGTCGGTCCTGGCCGCTTCGTTCTTGGGGCCCCGGCCGGCGGCAGCCTTACCGTCGGTAGCGCTCTTCTGGCCGCCCTGGCCGCCCTGGCCACCACGTCCACCGCGACGTCGGGCACGGCCACCGCTGCCTTCGCGGCGGCTTTCGGTGCCCGATGACTGTTGTCCGCCGCGCCGGCGGCGCTGACCGGTGGAACCCTGATCGCCGGATTCGCCGGTGTCCTCCTGTTCCGTCTTGCGCGTCGAACGCTCGCTGTCATCGACAGAGAACAAGGAACCCATCCAGCGGAAGAAGCCGCGGACCCCACCGTCGACCGAGGCGGGCGCCGTCGAGGTCGCAGGCGCTGCCGGGGTCGTGGGGGCCTTCTCGGCCGGCGGTGCCTCGGTAACGGTAGGTGCCGGTGCGGTGTTGACCGACAGTGCACTCACCGCGGCCGCCTCCGGCCGCGGTCGTTCAACAGTGGCCGCGGGCGCCTCGGTAGCCGGCGTCTCGTCGGTTGCCAGTCGGTAGCTGGTGTCGTCGGCGGAATCGTCATCGCCACGCACGCGCTGGACTGCATAATGCGGCGTCTCCATGGTCTTGTTCGGCACCATCAGCACCTGGACCTGATGCCGCTTCTCGATGTCGATCACCGCATCGCGCTTCTCGTTCAGCAGGAAGGTGGCGACGTCCACGGGTACCTGCGCCATGACCTTGGCGGTCTTGTCCTTCATCGCTTCCTCTTCCACCAGGCGGAGGATCGACAATGCCAGCGACTCGACGCTGCGGATTGTGCCCTGGCCGCTGCAGCGCGGGCAGACCTCCTGGCTGGCTTCGCCAAGCGATGCGCGCAAGCGCTGTCGGGACATCTCCAGCAGTCCGAAGCGGGAAATGCGACTCAGCTGGACGCGGGCACGATCCATTTTCACGGCGTCGCGCAGCCGGTTTTCGACGTCACGCTGGGCGCGGTTCGGGCCCATGTCGATGAAATCGATGACGATCAGGCCGCCGAGATCCCGCAGCCGCAGCTGCCGTGCGATTTCTTCGGCCGCTTCCAGATTGGTGTTGAGTGCGGTTTCCTCGATATCGCTGCCCTTGGTGGCGCGCGCAGAGTTGATGTCGATCGAGATCAGCGCCTCGGTATGGTCGATCACGATGGCACCGCCGGACGGTAACTGCACGGTTCGCTCGAAGGCCGACTCGATCTGGCTTTCGATCTGGTAGCGCGTGAACAGGGGCACCGTGTCCTGATACAGCTTCAGCTTGTTCAGGTTGTACGGCATGACCTGGCGCACGAAATCCTGCGCCTGGCCGAACACGGATTCGTCATCAATCAGGATTTCGCCGGTGTCGGCGCGCAGATAGTCACGCAGGGCGCGAATGATGACATTGCTTTCCTGGTAGATCAGGAACGGGGCGCTGCGCTCTTCGGCCGCCTTGTTGATCATCTCCCAGAGTTGCAGCAGGTAGTTGAGGTCCCACTGCAGTTCCTCGATGTTCCGGCCGACGCCGGCCGTGCGCACGATCAGGCCGGCGCCTTCCGGCGTTTCCAGCTGGCGCAGGGCCTCGCGGATCTCGTCCCGTTCTTCGCCTTCAATACGGCGGGAGACGCCGCCGGCGCGGGGGTTGTTCGGCATCAGGACCAGATAGCGGCCAGCCAGACTGATATAGGTGGTCAGCGCGGCGCCCTTGGTGCCTCGCTCCTCCTTGTCGACCTGCACCACGACTTCCTGACCCTCGCGGATCACGTCCTTGATGCTGGCCTTGCCGTTGCCGCTGCTGTCGTCCGCGTAATAACTGCGGGCGATTTCCTTGAACGGGAGGAAGCCATGCCGTTCGGAGCCATACTGGACAAAGGCGGCCTCCAGGCTTGGCTCGACGCGCGTGATCTTGCCCTTGTAGATGTTGGACTTCTTCTGCTCCCGTGACGGGGTTTCGATGTCTAGGTCATAGAGTTTCTGGCCATCGACCATGGCCACCCGCAGCTCTTCTGGCTGCGTGGCGTTGATCAGCATTCTTTTCATAAAAATCCAGTCTCCGACGCTCGACCCTGCCACGCCGGAATCCTGTCAGTGCCGGCCAAACCTGCTGGTTCGCCGGGTCTTCTGACAGGACCGAATCGCCAGCAATCGCGCAGGGCGCCGACGCACGAGAGGCGTCGCGCCAGAACAGCAACTGCAGGAGAAACATCCGGAGCGGGGACATGGGAGCGTCCAATGTGTCCGACCCTGGGGTCGATGCATTTTTCAAGAGCCACCCGCGTTCGCGAGTGGTGCGTAAATCGTGTTCATGGCGCCGACGGGCGGCACCGGGTCGTTCACCGTGGCCGTAATCGACGCGAATCGGCACGTGTGCCAAGTTTGCGTAAAACAGCTGTACAAGGCCTTCGGCTCGGTGAGTATAGCGACCATATTGTGGTGCATCAATTGCATAAGGAAACACTGATCCACGGGCCTTGCCAGATGACCAGAACCGGTCGAGCCTCCAGGGAAGCATGCACCGTTGCACGCCGTCGCGCTCGAGTGCCGTTCTTGCGAACTGGCCAGGAGCAGGTCGCCTCGGGTAGCGGGGCAACCCGGGGTGGCATGCGACACCGCCAGGCGTGAGAACGGGCCGAGCCCTGCGGGTGACCGTCGGATTCGCCGCCCTGCGGTGTTGCGCTGCTTGACCGCAGAGTGACTGCGGCACTGCGCAGCGCGCCTTGTCTCGGAAAAAAAGCGATGCCAACGCGAACGTGCGAATAAATCAGTGTCTCCTTAAGCGACTGTTATGATCTCGCCCCATGAACACACGATCCTCGCCGCCGGCGACCACCGGCGTCCGCCATGTTTCCGTTCCCGCCGACGGAGCCGGGCAGCGCATCGACAACTTCCTCGCGCGGGAGTTGAAGGGTGTGCCGAAAACGCGCCTCTACCGGTTGCTGCGCAAGGGCGAAATCCGGGTCAACGGCGGTCGGGTGCGGGCCAGTTTCCGACTGTCCGCCGATGACACCGTGCGCCTGCCGCCGATTCGTCAGCCGTTGGCCGATGACGCCCCGGCGACGGTGCCGGCCGGTCTTCTGGCTCAGCTGCAGGAATCGATTCTGCACGAAGATGCGCGTCTTCTGGTGCTGAACAAGCCCGCAGGGCTGGCGGTGCACGGTGGCAGCGGACTGCGTTTCGGCCTGATCGAGGCGCTGCGTCAGCTGCGGCCGGACAGTGACTTTCTCGAACTTGTGCACCGGCTCGACCGGGAAACCAGCGGCTGTCTGCTGGTGGCGAAGAAACGCAGCGAGTTGCGCCGGCTGCATGAACTGCTGCGTGGCCATCAGGTCGAAAAGCGCTATCTGACATTGCTTGCCGGCACCCTGCCCAGGGGTCCGGTGCCGGTGGAAGCCGCACTGGATCGTTCGGACAAGGGCCGCGGTGGGCAGGTCCAGGTCCGTGCTACCGGCAAGGCGGCGCGCTCGGTGTTCCGGCGACTCGAGGTCTTTCGTCATGCAAGTTGCACGCTGGCGGAAGTGAGCATCGAAACCGGGCGTACGCATCAGATCCGGGTGCATGCCGCGCACCTCGGGCACCCGGTGCTTGGCGACGCCCAGTACGGCGATGTCGCCCGCAACCGGGAATTTCGCGGTCTGGGATTGAAGCGGTTGTTCCTGCATGCGGCGAACTTGCGCTTCCGCGACCCGGAGGTGAACGCCTGGAAGGAGTTCGAGGCCGAACTGACGCCGGACCTCGAGGCAATCCTCGAGCGCCTCCGCGGCGACGCAGGCAGCGTCACACATTCTACTGGAGATACGATTCATGACTGACGAACGCTGGGAACGTGACGCCTTGCGCGATGTTGCCCTGGAAGGAATTCGCGAGCGCCGGCGGGCCCGCCGCTGGAGCATCTTCTTCCGCCTGGCCTTTTTGATTTACCTGTTCCTGATTCTGTTCGCGTTCCGCGGCTTCGACCTCGGGCTGACCGGCGATCGCGAGGAAACGGGTCCGCACGCAGCCGTGGTCAAGATCAATGGCGTGATCATGGCCGACGGGCAGACCCGTGCGGATACCGTGATCGACGGTCTGCGGCGCGCCTTCGAGGACAGTGCCACCGCCGGTGTCATCCTGCAGATCAACAGCCCGGGTGGCAGTCCGGTCCAGGCGAGTCAGATCAACAACGAGATCCTGCGCCTCAAGGAAGAGTATCCGGATACGCCGATCTATGCCGTCGGCGAGGACATGTTCACCTCCGGTGCCTATTACCTGGCGGTTTCCACCGACAAGATCTTCGTCGATCGGGCGACAATGATCGGTTCCATCGGCGTGCTGATGAACGGGTTCGGCTTCACCGATGCGATGGACAAGCTGGGCGTCCAGCGTCGGCTGTACACCGCGGGCGACAACAAGGGCCTGCTGGACCCGTTCTCCGAAGAGCGCGAGCAGGACGTGGCCTGGATCAACAGCCTGCTGGACGAGATTCACGAGCAGTTCATCGAGGCTGTCCAGGACGGACGCGGTGACAAGCTGGCGGACGACGACGATCTGTTTTCGGGGCTGGTCTGGACCGGCGAGGATGGCATCCGGCTGGGTCTGGCCGACGAGATCGGTTCGGTTCGTGACGTGGCACGCAACGAACTCGATACCGAAACCCTGCGCGACTTCACGCCGCGGCCGAACATCCTGGACCGTCTTGCCGGCCGGGTCGGTGCGAGCTTCGCCGAGGGTATCAGCAGCCTGCTGCTGCGCGAGCAGACGCCGCGCTGATCAGGGCACCGGATAACCCAGCGCTCGCAGGCGGGCGCCCAGTCGGATCAGCGGCAGGCCGACGAGGGCGGTCGGGTCGTCGCCGCGCATGGCGTCCAGCAGGCTGACGCCGAGGCCTTCGGAGCGGAAGCTGCCGGCGCAATCATAGGCCGGCTCCAGCTGCAGGTAGCGTTCCACGGTGGCTTCGTCCAGCGGTCGGAACTGCGCCTCCACCGTGGCGATGTCGATGGTGTGTCCGGTAGTGCGGGTGTCCAGTACACAGAGCCCGGTCAGGAATTGCAGGCAACGACCCGAGGCGGCCAGAAGCTGGCGCACGGCAGTCGGGTGGTCGCCGGGTTTGCCCACCAGGTCTTTACCAAGGACAGCGGTCTGATCGGAGCCGATAATGACGGCGCCGGGGTGTCGATCCCCGACCGCTTCCGCCTTCTGCCGTGACAGGCGGGCGACATAATCACGACCGCTTTCGCCCTCGACGCGCCGTTCGTCGATGTCCGGTGCAAGTACATCGAATTTGATGCCGAGTTGCTGCAACAGACGCTTTCGGTGGGGTGATCCGGAGGCCAGGATGACGGGGGCGAGTGGAGCGTGGCTGGACATCCGGTGAGTCTCCGTTTTTTCGGCATTTTTCGGGTCGGCGGTCATTTTGACAGGTTCCCGACGCAAGGCTAGTATGCGCGCCTTATGAACGGCCATGGCCTGCCTGCTTTCATCGATCCACAACGGCTTGCCGCCGGCAATCGAACGTTGTCTGGCAGCGTGGCGACCAGGAACATGTCGCGTCTGCACGAGGCGGTTCTGACAGCTGATGAGCAGGTTCGGGTTGCATTGTGGTTCGCGCCGCATGGCGAATGCCGGGGCGAGATCGGCGGCACTGTAGAGTTGACCGTGCGGCTGCAATGCCAGCGTTGTCTGCATCCGGTAGCGGTCAGGCTGGCGCCGGAAGTGCGCCTCGGGCTGGTGCAGTCGGAAGACCAGGCTGACCAGTTGCCGGCAGAACTCGAGCCGATGCTGGTGCATGACGATCAGTGCCGGCTGCAGGATCTGGTGGAAGACGAACTGCTGTTGGCGTTGCCACTGGTGCCGATGCACGCGGCGGATTCGCCAGACTGCATCCAAATGGAGTCCGGGGCACGACCGGAGGTCGAGGCCGGATCAGCCGGACATGACAGGAAACAACCTTTTCACGAGCTGGCGGCGCTGAAAAAGAAACAGTAGCCGGCAGCAGGCGACATCTCTCACTGGAGCGCAAGTACAATGGCTGTTCAGCAGAATCGAAAGACCCGGTCGAAGCGCGGTATGCGCCGTGCCCATGACGCCCTCAGCGGTCCGACCCTGTCGGTGGATCAGAAGACCGGCGAAACCCATCGTCGGCACCACATCAGTCCTGACGGCTTCTACCGGGGACGCAAGGTGCTGGAAACGGCAGACGCCGACGACGAGTAACGCCTCACCTCGGCGCAGCGGCGGCTCGCATCGTGATGCAGGCCGCCGGGGCACCTGACGCCGACGCGCGCGCATTGATGGAGTCGCGCCGGATCAGCAGGAAACGGGCCGTCGAAACCGCCGTCGCAGGTGCATTGTCTGCGATTCCGCGGCAAATAGCGGCAGCCTGCCGTGACCATTTCAGGAGCATGCATGGCCTTGCCTGTGCCGCATGAAACAGCAATTACCGTCGCGCTGGACGTCATGGGTGGCGATCACGGGGTCGACGTGGTGGTGCCTGCCGCGCTCGATTGCCTGGACCGCCATGCCGGCCATCTGACTCTGATTCTGGTGGGTGACGAACCCAGAATCCGGGATGCCCTGGCGAAGGCCGGTCGCAGCGACGACCCGGCGCTTATCGTGCGCCACGCGTCTCAGGCCGTGACCATGGACGAATCGCCCTCGCAGGCCCTGCGCCTGAAGAAGGATTCATCGATGCGCGTGGCCATCAACTGCGTCAAGGCGGGAGAGGCCGATGCCTGCGTCAGCGCGGGCAACACCGGCGCGCTCATGGCGACCGCCCGGTATGTCCTGAAGACCCTTCCCGGCATTGATCGCCCGGCCATCATCACCACCATACCGAGCGTGGGTGGCTACACCCGCATGCTCGACCTCGGGGCCAACGTCGACTGTTCCGCCGAGCACCTGTTCCAGTTTGCGGTGATGGGCTCGGTGCTCGCCGAGGCTCTCGACGGGATGGAACGGCCGCGGGTTGGCCTGCTCAATATCGGCGAGGAAGAGATCAAGGGCAATGACCAGGTCAAACAGGCGGCGCGCATCCTCGCGGCCAGCGACCTCAACTATCAGGGCTATGTGGAAGGCGATGACGTGTTCCGCGGCGTCGTCGATGTCGTGGTCTGTGACGGCTTTGTCGGCAACGTGGCACTGAAGAGTTCCGAAGGCGTGGCATCGATCATCGCGCATTACATGCGTGAGGAATTCCATCGCAATGTGTTCACCCGACTGGCCGGTCTGATCGCCCTGCCGGTACTCAGACGGCTGCGGCGACGGACGGATCCGAGACGCTATAACGGTGCCAGCCTGCTGGGCCTGCGCGGTATCGTGGTCAAGAGCCATGGTGGCGCCGACCGACTGGCTTTCGCCAACGCCATCGATACTGCGTTTCTCGAAGCCCGCGAGGGCGTGCCGGCCATGATCGACCAGCGCCTGGACACCATGTTTTCCGAAAGGCGGGACCAGTGAGTTATTCGCGCATCGTCGGCACCGGCAGTTATCTGCCAGCCCGGATCATGACCAACGCCGAGCTGGAAGCCCGGGTCGACACCAGTGACAGCTGGATCCGCGATCGCACCGGGATCGCCGAGCGACGCATTGCGGCAGATGGCGAGTGCTGCTCCGATCTGGCCATCGCGGCGGCGCGCGATGCGCTGGACATGGCCGGCATGGACCCGACCGACATCGATCTCGTTCTGGTTGCGACCTGTACCCCGGACCATGTCTTTCCCAGCACTGCCTGCTCGGTGCAGCGTGAGCTCGGCATGCGCGAAGGCACCATTGCCTTTGACATCTCCGCGGCATGCTCGGGCTTCGTGTACGGACTGGATGTCGCCAACCGGTTCCTGATCACCGGTGGCGCGAAGCGGGCGCTGGTCATCGGCGCCGAGACCTTCAGCCGGATCATCGACTGGAACGACCGCTCGACCTGTGTGCTTTTCGGTGACGGCGCGGGCGCCGTGGTGCTGGAGCTTGGTGAGCAACCGGGCATTCTTTCGACGCATCTGCACGCCGACGGCCAGTACAAGGATCTGCTCAAGGTGGACTGGGGCGTGGGGCAGGGGTACGAGCAGTTGACTGCCGAGAGTGGCACGGTCTCCATGCGCGGCAACGAGGTTTTCAAGGTCGCCGTGCGCACTCTGGGGCGGATCGTTGACGAGACGCTGGCGGCCAACCGTCTGTCCAAGGCCGATGTGGACTGGCTGGTGCCGCATCAGGCCAATATCCGCATCATTCAGGCCACCGCACGCAAGCTGGGTCTGCCCATGGAGCGCGTGGTGCAGACTGTGCAGGAGCACGGCAACACGTCGGCCGCCTCGATCCCGCTGGCACTGGATACCGCCGTGCGAGACGGTCGTATCCGACCGGGCGACCTGCTGTTGCTCGAGGCCTTCGGCGGCGGCTTTACCT
This sequence comes from Ectothiorhodospiraceae bacterium, assembly GCA_003565775.1. Lineage (GTDB taxonomy): Bacteria > Pseudomonadota > Gammaproteobacteria > Nitrococcales > Aquisalimonadaceae > Methylonatrum. Next base: position 70,862 of record PXAT01000127.1, read on the forward strand.
GGGGCTCGGCCCTGATTCGTTACTGATCCGTCCATGTTTCCAGACCGGGGCTGACATCATGAGCAAGACCGCATTTGTGTTTCCGGGGCAGGGCTCGCAGGCGATCGGCATGCTGGCCGAGCTCGCAGGCGCGCATGCCATCGTTGAACGGACCTTTGCCGAGGCGTCCGAGGTGCTTGATCGGGACCTCTGGAAACTGGTGCAGGACGGGCCCGAGGACGACCTCAATCGAACCGATCTGACCCAGCCTGCCATGCTCGCGGCCGGAGTGGCGGTCTGGCGTGTCTGGCAGGAACAGGGCGGTCCGACGCCGCTGTGGATGGCCGGGCACTCGCTGGGCGAATACACCGCGCTGGTGTGCGCCGAAGCCATGGGCTTTGGCGACGCGGTGAGTCTGGTGGCGGATCGCGGGCGTTTCATGCAGGAGGCGGTGCCGGCGGGTCAGGGCGCGATGGCCGCCATTCTCGGGCTTGACGATGCCGTCGTGCGCGCCGTGTGTGCGGAAGCGGCTGATGGTGACGTGGTCGAGGCGGTCAACTTCAATGCGCCGGGTCAGGTGGTGATTGCAGGTTCCAGTGCTGCCGTGGAGCGTGCTATTGAAGCGGCCCGCACCGCCGGCGCCAAACGAGCCCTGCCGCTGCCGGTGAGCGTGCCCAGTCATTGTGAATTGATGCGACCGGCCTCCGAGCGGCTGGCGGAGCGCCTGGCCGGGGTCCAGATCGCGGTGCCGGTGATTCGCATTCTGCACAATGTGGACGCGGCCCCGGCGGAGCATCCGGACAGCATCCGTGATCGGCTCGCGCGTCAGTTGCACAGCCCGGTGCGCTGGGTGGAAACCGTCGAGGCACTGGCTGCGCAGCGGATCGACACGCTGGTCGAATGCGGACCGGGCAAGGTCCTGGCCGGGCTCGGCAAGCGCATCGATCGTTCCCTGACCAGCCTGCCGGTTTTCGATACCGCAAGTCTGGACAAGGCGCTGCAAGGAGTGAGAAATGACTGAACAGGACAAGCGACTGGCACTGGTTACCGGCGCCAGCCGGGGCATCGGTCAGGCCATTGCCCTGGCGTTGGCCGCCGCCGGGTTCCGCGTCATCGGTACGGCCACGTCCGCGAACGGCGCGCAAAGCATCAGCGATTACCTGAAGGCCGCCGGGGCCGAGGGCGAGGGGGTGGCCCTGGACGTCACCGACGCCGAGCAGCTCGGCCAGGTGCTGGCGGACATCACGCAACGGCATGGGGCGCCGCTGGTGCTGGTGAATAATGCCGGTATTACCCGGGACAACCTGATGATGCGGATGAAGGACGAGGAGTGGGACGACATCATTGCCACCAACCTCAGCGCGGTGTTCCGGGTGTCCCGGGCCTGTCTGCGCGGCATGATGAAGGCGCGCTGGGGGCGGATCATCAACATCGCCTCCGTGGTCGGGTCGACCGGGAATGCGGGCCAGACCAACTATGCTGCAGCCAAGGCCGGGCTGCTCGGCATGAGCAAGTCCCTGGCCCGTGAAGTCGGCAGCCGCGGGGTGACCGTCAACGCAGTGGCACCGGGGTTCATCGATACCGACATGACGCGCGGGTTGCCCGATGCCCAGCGTGACGATTTGACGCGGCAGATTCCCTTGGGCAGATTGGGGCGCCCCGAACACATCGCGGCAGCGGTAGCGTTCCTGGCGTCCGACGCGGCGGAATACATCACCGGCGAGACCATGCACGTCAACGGCGGCATGTTCATGCCCTGATCACGGGACATCGGCTTTTGATCGAGCCGTGTGGTAACCCGACAGGCGTTTTCTTAGAATACGCCGGCATCGCTGGATAGCCGGCTTACATAGCAGGAGACAGGAACTCATGAGCAGCATCGAAGAGCGGGTCAAGAAAATCGTCGTGGAACAGCTCGGCGTGAAGGAAGAGGAAGTGACGGCCGAGGCGTCTTTCGTCGACGATCTGGGGGCCGATTCCCTGGATACCGTTGAGCTGGTGATGGCACTGGAAGAAGAGTTCGAGTGCGAAATCCCGGACGAGGAAGCGGAAAAGATCACGACGGTTCAGCAGGCCATCGATTACGTCAACAACCATCTCGATCAGTAATCATGTGATGGCGGCGAATGCTGCTCGATCTGAAAAGGGCATCGACTCGGTCGCATGCCCTTTTCAGGTTTGATGGACACCGGAAAAGCGCGGGGACAGGCTTTTGAGCAAGCGGCGTGTGGTAGTAACGGGTTTGGGCATCATCTCCCCGGTCGGCAACACCGTTGCCGAGGCCTGGGAGATGATTCTTGCGGGACGCAGCGGGATCGGTCCGATCACGCGTTTCGACTGTTCGGCATTCTCCACCCGTTTCGGTGGCACCATCCGGGATTTTGATGCGAAGGCCTACATCAATCCCAAGGATGCCCGGAAGATGGACCCGTTCATCCATTACGGGATTGCCGCGGCCGGGCAGGCGATTGCCGATGCCGGTCTCGAGATCACCGATGACAATGCCGAGCGCGTCGGCGTCGCCGTGGGTTCCGGGATCGGCGGGATCAACTGGATCGAGCAGGGGCATGAGGCCTATCTGAAGGGCGGGCCGCGCAAGCTGTCGCCATTCTTCATCCCCGGTGCGATCATCAACATGATTTCCGGGCACCTCTCCATCATTCATGGCATGAAGGGCCCGAACATCTCCATCGTCACCGCCTGCACCACCGGCACGCACAATATCGGTGAAGCCGGACGCATGATTGCCTACGACGATGCCGATGTCATGATTGCCGGTGGCGCCGAATTCTCGACCACGCCGACCGGCCTCGGCGGTTTTGCAGCGGCTCGGGCCCTGTCGGCACGCAATGACGACCCGGAAGGTGCCAGCCGGCCCTGGGATCGCGGCCGCGACGGTTTCGTGCTGAGCGACGGTGCGGGGGTTGTCGTGCTCGAGGAATACGAGCACGCGAAGAAACGTGGTGCGACCATCTACGCCGAGCTGGCCGGTTACGGCATGAGCGGCGATGCCTACCACATGACCCAGCCCTCGGAAGGTGGCGATGGCGCGGCGCGCTGCATGAAGAACGCCCTGCGCGATGCCCGACTCGACAAGGGCGACGTGCATTACATCAATGCCCATGGCACATCGACGCCGGTCGGGGACAAGGCGGAGACCATGGCGGTCAAGAAACTGTTCGGCGACGACGCCTACACGACTCCGGTGAGTTCCACCAAGTCGATGACCGGCCATCTGCTCGGGGCGGCCGGCGGCGTCGAGGCGGTGTTTTCGCTGCTGGCGATCCGCGACCAGGTAGCGCCACCGACCATCAATATCACCGACCCCGATCCCGAGTGCGATCTGGACTACGTGCCGGATCATGCCCGCGAGATGCCGATTCGGGTGGCCATCTCCAACTCCTTCGGCTTTGGCGGCACCAACGGCACGGTGGTCTTTCGCAAGCTCGACTGACACGGCCCGAGGGCGGAGCGTCCATGACCTGCCTGATCAATGGTAATGTCGCGACGACGCTCGCTGCCACCGACCGCGCGACCCAGTACGGCGACGCTGTCTTCGAGACCGTGGCAGTGGTCGAAGGCGAGCCCCTTCACTGGGAGCGGCACTGGCAGCGGCTGGTGCGAGGTCTGGACGTTCTTCGATTACCCGTTCCGGACGAGGCACTGCTGCGGGCCGAAGCGCGGGAGGTCCTGGCGAGCACCGCCTCCGGCGTGCTCAAGATCCTGATTACCGCCGGGTCCGGCGGCCGCGGTTATCGGCGTCCCGCACGGCCGGACTGTCAGCGCATCCTCAGCCTGCATCCCTTGCCTTCGCATCCGCCGCAGCGTTGGTTCGACGGCGTCACTGTCCGCGTCTGCCGGATGCAACTCGCCCAGCAGCCGGTGCTGGCCGGTCTCAAGCACGGCAATCGCCTGGAGCAGGTCCTGGCCCGAGCCGAATGGGATGCGCCGGAGATCGCCGAAGGGCTTATGTGCGATACCGACGGGGCGCTGGTCGAGGGCACCATGAGCAATATCTTCGCAATACGTGACGGCGGTCTGGAAACCCCGGACCTCAGCCGCTGTGGTGTCGCCGGAGTCATGCGTGAAGTCATCATGGAGCTTGCCACGGAACAGCAGATCGTCGTGCATGAACGCCGCGCCGGTCTGGATCACTGGCTGCAAGCGGATGCCCTGTTTCTCTGCAACAGCGTGATCGGCGTCTGGCCAGTGGCAGACGTGGGTGGCAGGCCCTATCCGCTGGACTCGCTGACGCGGCGACTGCGCGATATGGTCGTCGAGCGCGGGCTGGCGCCGTCACCCGCGCACTTCCGGAGTACGCCACCATGATCCGGCGTTTGCTGCTCTCGCTGTTTGTCGGCCTGCTGGTCCTGGTCGGGATCGTCGCCGGGGCGGTGTACCTCGATTATCAGCAGTGGCTGGCGAATCCGGTACATGAAGACGAGCAGGGACGGGAGGTGGATATCGCATCCGGCAGTTCGTTCCGTGCTGTCCGGGATACGCTGGAGAGCGCCGAGTTGCTGGGAAACCGCTCCTGGTACTTCGAATTCCTCGCCCGTGAGCGGGAACTGGCAGGGCGACTGCGCGCCGGCGAGTACCGCGTCCCGGCCGGCGCGACACCGGAGGAATTGCTGCAGCAGTTGGTCCGCGGGCGCGTGATTCAGTACGGTTTCACCATCATTGAAGGCTGGACATTCAATCAGTTGCGGGCGGCGATTGAAGCCAATCCGCATGTGATCAATACGCTGCAGGGACTGGATGACGCGGAGATCATGGAGCGTCTCGGTGTTCCCGACCAGCACCCGGAAGGCTGGTTCTATCCGGATACCTATCATTTCCCCCGCGGCACCACCGATCATGACCTGCTGGCACGGGCGCTGGCGACCATGCAGCGGCGCCTGGACGCGCTCTGGGAGGAGCGCGAGGATGATCTGCCACTGGAGACTCCCTACGAGGCGCTGATTCTGGCCTCCATCATCGAACGCGAGACCGGGCAGGCCGCCGAGCGTGACGAGGTCGCCGGGGTGTTCGTCCGGCGTCTGCGCCGGGGCATGCGGCTGCAGACCGACCCGACCGTGATTTACGGCATGGGGGACGCCTACGACGGCCGGATTCGACGTCGGGATTTGCAGACCGACACGCCCTACAACACCTACACGCGCCACGGATTGCCGCCGACGCCGATCGCCATGCCCGGTGAGGCGTCACTGCGGGCCGCCCTCAATCCGGCCTCGGGTACGTCCCTGTTCCTCGTCTCCCGGGGCGACGGCACGCATTACTTCTCGGATACGTACGACGAGCACCGACGTGCAATCCGGCGGTATATCCTGGGGCAGGACTGAGATGGCGAGCGGTCGCTTCATCACGCTGGAGGGGATCGAGGGCGCCGGCAAGAGCACGGCGATCGAGATTCTCTTCGACTGTCTCCGTGATGCCGGGCGCACGGTGTTGCGTACCCGTGAGCCCGGAGGGACGGCGCTGGGGGAGTCCATCCGTGGACTGCTGCTCGGCCAGAGCGAGGAACCGATGGCGGCGCGGACGGAGGCACTGCTGATGTTCGCCGCGCGTGCGGAACATCTGGAGAAGCGCATCCGTCCGGCCCTGGCACGCGGCGACTGGGTGCTCTGTGATCGTTTTACCGACGCCAGTTATGCCTATCAGGGGGCAGGCCGCGAGCTCGGTTACGAGGCCATTGCGACACTGGAGCAATGGGTGCAGGGATCACTGCGTCCGGATCTCACCATCCTGCTGGATCTGGCGCCGGACCAGGGGCTGGCCCGGGCCGCCGGCCGCGGGCACCAGCCCGACCGTTTCGAAACCGAGCAGCCGGCGTTCTTCCGGCGCATCCGCCAGGCCTACCTCGACCGTGCCGCGCAGGACCCCGGTCGGTACCGGGTCATTGATGCCGGTCAACCACTGTCCGATGTCAAAGCGGATCTGCTTGCTACCATGCACACATGGATCACCCGGCAGGCTTCCCGCTGAACATGCCACACCCGCTACCCTGGCAAACGGACCAGGCGGAACGCCTGCGTCGGGCGCACACCGCGAGTCGCCTGCCGCATGCCATTCTGTTGTCCGGGGTTGCCGGGCTCGGCAAACGCCGGTTCTGTGACTGGCTGGCGGCGCGCCTGCTGTGTGAAGCGGCGGCGGAGCGGGCGCCCTGTGGCGAGTGTCGCGGCTGTCGTCTGTTGGCCGGGGGCAGTCATCCCGATCTGCTGCGGGTCGGGCTCGAGGAAGGCAAGCGGCAACTGGGTATCGACGCCGTGCGCGGCCTGATCGGCTTCGTCCGTCTGAGCAGTCAGTATGCCGGTTACCGAGTCGCGCTTGTGCATCAGGCGGACCACATGAATCGTAGTTCTGCCAACAGCTTGCTGAAGACACTTGAGGAACCGCCTGCAAATGCGGTCCTGGTGCTGGTGGCCGATCAGCCGGCACGCCTGCCGGCGACAATCCGCAGTCGCTGCCAGCAGGTGGCCTTTGCCGCGCCGACACCCCGTCAGGCAAAGGACTGGCTGCAGGCGCAGGAGGCATCCGCCGCCGAGTCCCTGCTTCCGCTGTGCGGCTTCGCCCCGCTGGCGGCCATCGATCTGTTGCAGCGGGATGCGGCCAGCCTGCAAGACAGGCTGACCGGGCAACTCGCCGGTCTGGCCAGCGGTGAATTGACGGTCCACGCGGCGGCGGATGCCTGGCCGTCGGATGATCTGGCGCTGATGCTCGACCTGCTGATCGTCAACTGTCAGCGCCTTCTGCGCGATGCAACGATCGGCGGGATTCCGGAACTGGATCACGCTCTGCGCGGCCTGCCACTGGAACCGGATGCAAGCTATGGGTATCTTGACTACCTGTACCGGACGCGGGCCCTGAACGATCGTGCTCTGCAACCGCGTCTGCTGGTTGAAGACCTGCTCATTCGCTGGCAGGCCCTGTTTCCGGAGGGGCGGCCGCCGGATTCACCCAAGCTTGGACGGACACAGCGACAATGACGAATGCGCAACAGATGTCGGGCAGCGGCGGGCGCCAGGGAATCCTGTCCCTGACGATCAAGGAAAAGCAGGCCCTGTACGCAGCCTACATGCCATTCATAACGAATGGCGGCCTGTTCGTGCCGACCAATAGTCAGTACAAACTCGGTGACGAGGTCTTCATCCTGCTCACGCTGATGGAAGACACGGAAAAGCTGCCGGTGGTCGGGCATGTGGTCTGGATCACGCCGAAAGGTGCCCAGGCCAACCGGGCGGCCGGTATTGGCATCCAGTTCAGCGACAAGACCGGCACCGACGCGCGCACGCGGATCGAGAGCTATCTGGCGGGTGCCCTTGAGGGTGAGCGGCCCACGCACACCATGTGACGGCGCCGGTCGCGCCTCACCCGCATCAAGTAATCCATGCCGATCAGGAGGATGGCCAACATGCCCGTCATGCTGGTGGATTCCCATTGTCATTTGCACATGCTCGAGGCTGACGCCGGTCATCCCCGGACCTATCTCGATGCGGCGCAGGCGCGCGGCATCGGCCATTTCCTGACCGTGTCGGTGGATCTCGACTCGGTTCCGGAGCTTTTGGCCGTGGCCGAGCGGTATCCGCAGGTGTCGACTTCGGTCGGTGTTCATCCCTGCGGCAGACAGTTGCGCATGGTGTCGCCGGAAGCCCTGGCCGAGATGGCGGCGCCGGCGCATGTTGTCGCCATCGGCGAGACCGGGCTGGATTACCTGTGCACCGAGGAATCCGACCGCGACTGGCACCAGCAACGCTTTCGCGATCAGATCCGGGCTGCCCGGCTGGCGCGAAAGCCGTTGATCATCCACACCCGCGGCGCCGCCGAGGACACGATCCGCATCCTGCGCGAGGAGGGCGCGGACGCCGTGGGTGGCGTGATCCATTGCTTTACCGAAAACTGGACGTCGGCCAAGGCCTTCATGGATCTCGGCTTCTACATCTCGCTCAGCGGCATCATCACGTTTCCCAAGTCTCACGGCCTGCGCAAGGTCAGTCGCAAGCTGCCTGCGGACCGGATTCTGGTGGAAACCGATTCCCCGTATCTGGCGCCGGTGCCGCACCGGGGCGGTCCGAACCAGCCCGCCTTCGTGCGTGAGGTCGCGGAGTGTCTCGCCGAGGTGCGCGACGTCCCGCTGGAACGTCTGGCCGAAGACACCACGGGCAACTTTCAGCAGTTGTTCGGTGTGCGGCTGGACGCAGCCTGAGCGATCCGTCCCGAATTCGCTTCCACGGGGCGGCCTGCCCCGATCTTATCCGCGACCCATGGCTGCAAGTGCGAGATCAACGGCGCGGTCCAGTTGTTCGGTGGTGGTGTAGAAGTGGGGCGCGAAACGCACGCCACCGCCGCGTTTCGCGCAGATTACGCCGGCCTGCATCAACTGCTTGTGCAGGTCTGCGGAATCGGTGCCCGGCGCACGGAAGGTGACGATCCCGGAACAGCGCCCGGGTCTCCGGTCGGCCAATAGCTCGAGCGCCGGCTCCGAGGCGATACGCTGGCAGAGATAATCGGTATTGCCGAGCAGGGCGGTCTCCACTGCCTCCATGCCGATCTCGTCCTGCAACAGCGACAGACTGGCTTCCAGCGCATGCACGCCGAGCATGTTCGGGCTGCCGCACTCGAAGCGTCTTGCGCTTTGCGCCGGTTGCCAGTCCTTCCGGTCATAGTCGCCGACATGCTCCACCATATGCCAGCCGTACTGCAGCAAACGCAGTCCGTGCCGCAGCGCCGGACGCACGTAGAAAAGCCCCAGCCCTTCCGGTCCGAGCATCCACTTGTGGCCGTCGGCGACCACGAAGTCCGCATCCACGGTGTCGAGGTCGAAACGCAGAGCGCCGAGGCTCTGGATGGCATCGACGCAGAACAGAATGTCCCGTTCACGACAGGCTGCCGCCAGTCGGGGCAGGTCCATACGCCGGCCGCTGCCGTACTGCACCGAGCTGACGCTCAGCAGACGTGTCCGCGGGGTCAGGCCATCGATCAGCAAGGTCTCGGGATCGTCCTCGCCTTCGCTCGCGACATCGCGCACGGCAACGCCCTGGTCACGCAACGATTCCCAGACCACCCGGTTGGACGGGAATTCCTCGTTGTTGATCACGATCTCGTCGCCGTGTTGCCAGTCGAGCCCATAGGCGATCAGTGACAGCCCCTCCGAGGTGTTTTTCACCAGTGCCAGGTCGTCGCTGGAGCGGGCGTTGATCAGCGTGGCAAGGCGCTGCCTGAGGCGCTGCTCGGTCTCCAGCCAGCGGGGATAGTGCGTGGCGCCGCGATGAATATTTTCATCTGCAAAACGCATCACTGCGTCGCGGCTTCGTTTCGGCCACGGTCCTACACCAGCATGGTTGAGGTAGACGAGATCGGCGTCCTGGGGAAATTCCGTGTGCACGGGCGACTCCGGGTTGAGCGTGAGGGGCGAAAACAACAGCCGTCACATTGTCACCGTGGTTATCAGTGCGGTGCAACGCAGCTGAGAACGGCGAATCACCATCGGGAACAGGGCGATATGTGCGAAGAACCGGGTTCCGACACGATCCTGGCCAGGGATGCCGAGATTGCCGGGCTGCGTACCAGCCTCGACCGAACCTGCTCGCAGCTGGAGCAGGTTCAGGCACTGTCCCGGATCGGGAGCTGGGTATTCAGTCTGGACGACGGGGTGTTGCAATGGTCGAAGGAAACGTTCCGCGTCTGGCCAACAGTCTTGGCCTGGACATTATTGCGGAAGGCGTCGAGACCGACGAGGAACGGGCCTTCCTGCTGGAGCATGGCTGTCCGGGGTTTCAGGGCTTTCTGTTCGGCAGGGCCATGCCGCCGGAGGACTTCGAGGAGGCTCTGTTGGCCCGATCCTCGAGTCCTGCCGGCAGACCTTGACGTCGCCGGGAACGTGCTCAGGGAATGACCATCACCGGGCAGGGTGCATGGTGCATGACACGCTGGGACACACTGCCCATGAGTGCGCCGCTGATGCGGCCGAGCCCACGGTGCCCCATGATTATCAGAGGGTTATCCGCGGAAGCTGCAAACTTCACGATCTCTGTCGACGGGTCGCCCGCAAGTCGGACGCGCTCGGCCTTGAGTCCGCTGGCAAGTTGTTCTGATGCAAGCTTGAAGGCCTGATCGGCGGATTCCTGTCCGATTTTCTCGAAGGTGTCCGGTTCGAACGGATCGATACCGACCATGGCGGCAGTTGGTCCATGCATGCCGATCAGATCCAGCGCCGTGCGCGGAAACACGTGGATCAGTATCAGTTTCGTGGATAACCCCGTCGCAATTTCGGAGGCGTAGCGAGCCGCTGCAAGTGCCCCTTCCGAGCCGTCGCAGGCAACAATCACGGTCCTGATCTCTGTCATATCGGTTGATCTCCTTCTCTCACCGGCGTGGCTGCGGGATACTTCAAGGAAGCTCTGATCTGTTCGCACGCCTGCGTTGGCGCCCGCATTTTCTCCCAGGCAGGGCGCGCTGCGCAGCGCCGCGGTCATTCTGCGGTCAAGCAGCGCGACGCCGCAGTCGGAAAAATGCGGCCCGACTCGAAAGGGCCCGGCCGGTCCTGGCCCCTGGTGGCGTTGCGTCACCGGCCCGGTAGAATCACTACCGGACCGGCACCGCGCCTTGCCAGATAACCAGAACCGGTGTCGGGCGCAGACGCGGGAACAGCTCGGAGCTTCCTTAAGTACGTTACGCAAGAATAGGACACCGCGCTATATGTGGCATGAACAGGGCACACAGCCACCGGACAGTATTGCCAGGAACCAATCACCGCTCGCCGAGCTCATCGACGGCCAGACACTGGCACTGGTGCCGCGGAGTATCAGCGGCTGGGTGTTGTTCGAGTCGGGGGTCTCCAGTCAGGCCTCCCTGGCTTTCATGATGATTTACCTCAAGGCGGTGATTTACAGCGCAGGGGCGCGAGGCGGGGTCGAGGAAGTGCGAAAGCACATGCCGGGCTACTTCGAAATCACCGAACAGCAGGCCGATGCCTTGCTCGAAGAACTGGTCGAAGCACAACTTCTGCTGAAAAGGGCGGAGGGCGATACGGTCGTCATTGAACTGCCGCCGCAGGCGTTTTCGAGCCAGTCCTGAGCTGCCGACTTCCTCGGCATGCTCTGACAGAAGGGAAAACGCTGGTCGAAAAAAAACCGGAGCCCACCTGGATGGTGGCTCCGGTCTTGTCAGGCGCTGCCTGCGAGCTGCTGCGCCTTAGGCCAGATCGAAGCGATCCGCGTTCATCACCTTGTTCCAGGCCGCGACAAAGTCCTTGACGAACTTGTCGCCGCCGTCGGCCTGTGCATAAACCTCGGACAGCGCCCGCAGCTGCGAGTTGGAGCCGAACACGAGATCGACCCGGGTGCCGGTCCACTTCACATTGCCGCTGTTGACGTCCCGACCTTCGAACACGTCTTCGTCGGCCGCACTGGGCTTCCACTCGATGTCCATATCTACCAGATTGACGAAGAAGTCGTTGCTCAGCGTGCCGGGCTTGTCGGTGAAGACACCGTGCTTCGAATCGCCATGGTTGGCGCCCAGTACCCGCATGCCACCGACCAGCGCCGTCATTTCCGGTGCGGTCAGGGTCAGCAGGTGGGCCTTGTCCACCAGCATTTCCTCGTCGGCCACCGTGAACGCGGTGCGACGATAGTTGCGGAAGCCGTCTGCCTCCGGCTTCAACCAGTCGAAGCTTTCGACCTCGGTCTGTTCGTCGGTGGCGTCAGTCCGGCCAGGCGCGAACGGAACCTCGATGGAATGTCCGGCGCCCTTCGCAGCCTTCTCGATCGCAGCGTTACCGCCGAGCACGATCAGATCGGCCAGAGAGACCTTCTTGTTGCCGGACTGAGCCCGATTGAAGTCGGCCTGCACGCCTTCCAGAGCTTTCAGAGCCTTGGCCAGCACCGCCGGCTCGTTGGCTTCCCAGTCCTTCTGCGGCGCCAGCCGCACGCGGGCACCGTTGGCACCGCCACGCTTGTCGGAATCCCGATAGGTGGAGGCGGATGCCCAGGCGGTTTTCACCAGTTCCGGGACGCTGAGGCCCGATGCAAGGATTTTCTCCTTGAGGGTTTTCACATCGGCCGAGTTGATCAGTTCATGATCCACCGCCGGGACCGGATCCTGCCAGATCAGATTTTCCTTCGGTACGTCCGGTCCCAGGTAACGGACCTTCGGGCCCATGTCGCGGTGGGTCAGCTTGAACCAGGCGCGGGCGAAGGCGTCGGCAAACTCTTCCGGGTTCTTGTGGAAGTGCTGCGAGATCTTCCGATACTCCGGATCCTCACGCATGGCCATGTCGGCGGTGGTCATCACGATGGTGACCTTCTGCGCAGGGTCTTCGGCGTCCGGTGCCTTGTCCTCGTCCTTCAGGTTCTTCGGATACCACTGCCAGCCGCCGCCCGGGCCTTTGGCGACTTCCCAGTCATAGCCGAACAGCACATCGAAGTACCCCATGTCCCACTGGGTCGGGTGCGGCGTCCAGGCACCTTCCAGACCGCTGGTGATGGTGTCGCGGCCCTTGCCCGAACCGTAGCTGTTGCGCCAGCCGAAACCCATTTCTTCCAGCGGTGCGCCTTCCGGTTCCGGCCCGAGGTGGCTGTCCGGCGCGGCACCATGCATTTTGCCGAAGGTATGGCCACCGGCAGTCAGGGCAACGGTTTCGTAGTCATTCATGGCCATCCGGGCGAAGGTCTCGCGGATGTCGTGAGCCGATGCCAGCGGATCCGGATTGCCATCCGGACCTTCCGGGTTGACGTAAATCAGACCCATCTGGACGGCGGCCAGCGGGTGCTCCAGTTCGCGATCGCCGGTGTAACGGCTGTCCGGTTTGTCACTGGTCGCCAGCCACTCCTTCTCGGCACCCCAGTAGATGTCTTCCTCCGGACCCCAGATGTCTACGCGACCGCCGCCGAAACCGAACGGCTTGAAGCCCATGGTTTCCAGCGCCTGATTACCGGCCAGAATGAAAAGGTCGGCCCAGGACAGCTTGTTGCCGTACTTCTGTTTGATCGGCCACAGCAGGCGACGGGCCTTGTCCAGATTGCCGTTGTCGGGCCAGCTGTTGATGGGTGCGAAGCGCTGATTGCCGGTGGACGCACCACCGCGGCCATCGGCGGTCCGGTAGGTGCCGGCGGCGTGCCAGGCCATGCGGATCATGAATGGTCCGTAATGGCCGTAGTCGGCCGGCCACCAGTCCTTGGAGTCGGTCAAAAGGGCGTTCACGTCCTGTTTGACTGCAGCCAGGTCCAGCGAGCTGAATGCTGCCGCGTAGTCGAAATCCTCATCCATCGGGTCGGATTGAGGACCATGCTGATGCAGGATGTTCAGATTCAGATTGTTCGGCCACCAGTCTTGAGTACCGGGACCCTGGCCGCCCTTCTGCGTACGGCTGCCGTGCATGATCGGGCACTTGCCCGCGTTTGCTGCGTCTTTTTCGATCACGCTCATCGTTTTCTCCGATCGTGGCGTTGTTGACTGATCATCTGTCGTGGTGACAGAGGCTACTGAAATTCAAGGAAACGCTGAAGTACTCCCGCGTCTGCGTCCGAGACCGGTTTCGGCCCCTGGCGGCGTCGTGCTGCTTGACCGCAGAACAACTGCGACACCGCGCACCGCGCCCTGCCTCGAGAAAACTGCGGACGCCGACGCAGCCGTGCGAATATTTCAGCGTTTCCTCAAGTGTCGTTGTCCGAGGGCGGCAAGTTCCTGCCGTCCTTCGACCTTAGCTGTGTTGTACCAAAGCAGGGCAATTAGTTGAAGTCGAATAAATTGATAAACCTGATAACCTTTACTGATGACCAATTTCTCGCTGAAACAACTCCGCTATTTCGAGGCTCTGGCACGCCATGGCCACTTCCGACACGCAGCCGATGCCTGCGCCATCTCCCAGCCGGCCTTGTCCATGCAGATCAAGGACCTGGAGGAAATGCTTGGCACCGCGCTTTTTGACAGAAGCGCGAGGCAGGTTCGCCTGACCAGTTTTGGCGAAGAATTCGGGCTGCGGGTGCGGGACATCCTGCGCTCGGTTGACGAACTGGAAGACCTCGCGCGTGCGGCACGGGACCGCCTCGTGGGCCGCCTTCGCATCGGCGTCATTCCAACCGTGGCTCCCTACATGCTGCCGGCCATCATCGCCAGCCTGAACGACGCCTATCCGGGCCTGGACATCCACGTCCGGGAAACGGTGACACAGACCCTGATCAGCGAACTGGCGGAAGGGCGCCTCGACACGGCAATCGTCGCACTTCCGGTCTCGGAGCCGTCACTGACGGAAGTTGCACTGTTCGAGGAGAACTTTGTGCTGGTGCGTTCACGTGCGGACGAGGACAAACCGGTTCCCGGCAGTGAAGCGCTGCGTGACATGCGCCTGCTGCTGCTGGAGGAGGGGCACTGCTTTCGCCATCAGGCCCTGTCGTTCTGCAATTTTCAGGCGTCGCGACCGCGGGAACTACTCGACGGAAGCTCCCTGTCGACCCTGGTTCAGATGGTCGGTGCGGGTATCGGGGTGACGTTGATTCCGGAGATGGCCGTGCCGATAGAGACCCGTTCGGCTGACGTATCCATCGCCCGGTTCAAGCGACCGGAACCATCGCGGACCATCGGCCTGATCTGGCGCAAGACGAATCCGCTGGCGAGCGAGCTGAGGGAAATCGCGGACAGATTGGCCACGATCTGTGACGACCCGTCGACACCCGCGAGCGGCGTTGATCGTGGCGGTGAAACCGTTACGGACACTCCGGCCGGACCCCCCTGAAAAGACGTTCAGGAGATTCCGCGATGTCGGCATGGCGCTGGCTGTAACGCCGCGTCATGCGGACGCTACAGCCAGCGCCTGACCGAACGTCGGTAGGCATGGAAGTCCTCACCGAAGCGTTGTTCCAGGGCGCGTTCCTCCGGCAGGATCTGAAATCGCTGGATCAGCACCATGAATAGCGGGATCAGCGGCACCGCAGCAAGGTTTCCGAGGTAGAGGGCCCAGGCGACCAGCAGCAACGCGTCGGCCAGGTAGATGGGGTTACGGCTCCAGCGGAACACGCCGTCGCGGACCAGCGATGAACTCTGCTCCGGGTGCCTCGGGTCGATGGTGGTGCCGTGGCGCCGCAACGTCCAGGCAGTCAGCGCCATGATCAGCAGCGCCCCCGTGGCTATGATCAGCGCGATCCACCCGGCGCCGGGCAGGGCGACGGCGGCTCCCGGCAGCAGGCGTGCAAGCAGCCACATGCCCAGGCCGACCAACAGCAGAACGACGGGTGGCGGTAGAAAACGGTACACAGGGAAACCTCGCTCGCGTCGCCGCCGTCGGCCCGGATGAATACCGGCAGCACTGCAGCTATCGGGAGCAACACTATCGCAGTCACGAGCGGGCCGGGAACACCCGGTGCGGCCCCGAAGGCGATGAGTTCCCATAGGTAAACACTGATCTATTCCCGCGTCTGCGTTGGAGGCCGCATTTTCCCCGATGCCGGCGTTGCGCCACCGGCCCGGTAGAACCACTACCCGACCGGCACCGCGCCTTGCCAGATGACCAAAACCGGTCTCGGGCGCAGACGCGGGAATAGATCAGTCTTTCCCCAGGCGCGACGCAGATTGCGATGCAGTGTGCCGATCAACGCGGGCGGAGCGTGTACGATTCCCGGTAAGCGTAAGGCCGGGGGCAGGGCATGATCGAGGGGGCACAACTGGAGGAGGCGATTGCGCTCGGGCGCGCACAGGCGCTGCACCATGACGACCTCGAGTATGTCCGCCTGCTGGAGCAGACGGCTGGCTATCCGCGCGGCAGTGTCGTTCTGCCGGAAGGCTCGGTGCTGCCGGGGTATCCCTCCATCGGCCGGATCCAGTCACTGGAAGCAGGCCTGCCGCGCCGGTTCCGCGAACCCTTCTGGGCCGAGGAGAAAATCGACGGCTTCAACGTGCGCATTCTGCGACGCGGTGAAGCCCTGTACGCCTTCAGTCGCGGCGGTTTCATCTGCCCCTTCAGCACCGACCGTGTGCCCGAGTTCGTCGATCCGTCAGTGTTCGATGCGGAACCCGACCTGATTCTCTGTGCCGAGATCGCGGGTCCGGATACTCCCTATCTTGAAGGATCGACGCCGCGCGTGGCGCGGGATGTGGATCTGTTCGTGTTCGACATGATGCGTCTCGGCGTACCGGGTTTTCTGCCCCAGGCCGACAAGTTCGCGCTCCTGGAACGGCACGGCCTGCCGGTTGCCCCCGTCCACGGGCAATACCGGCCCGACGATATCGACCCGTTGCGGCGCCTGATTCTGCGCCTCGACGCGGAAGGTGCCGAGGGGCTGGTGCTGAAAACCGATGACGGTCGGGAGCGGGCCAAATACGTGACCGGCGGTTCCTGTGTCACCGATATCCGGGTCTGCGCCGAGCAGTTGCTCGACCTGCCCCCCCAGTACTTCACCAATCGCCTGACCCGGCTCGCCATCTTTCTTGCCGAACATCCCGGGGCGGACAGCGATGCCATGGCCCGGACCCTGGGGCGCGCGTTTCTCGAAGGTCTGGATGAGGCGGTGGCGAAGAGCCGCCGTCAGGGGCGGGTCAGTCATCGTTACCGGTGCCGGTTCCGCAAGGAGGAAAACGCCCGCCGTTTTATCGCTCATCTGGGGGACACCGGTGGCCGGCATGTGCGCGTCGCTGCGGGCATGCCCCGTGCCGAGGGCGACTACTGGCTGCTGGAGTTCGAACGGCTCTTCGACCACATGACTGGCACGCTGTCCTCGGCCTTGCGCGGCGACAGCCAGTTTGACTGAGTTCCGGGACGCCGGCGCCGTTCAGGTATCGCGGGGGTCGACCGGCGCATCGGCCAGATTTTCCATGACCTTGCGCAGGTAGGCGGCGGTAACCAGCTTGATGCCCATACGGTTGCCCAGCTTGCGCATGCCTTCGTCGGCGCTGGCCAGCTCGGCATCCAGTTCCATGGCAAGCAATACGGCATCCACGTCTTCCCGGGAGTCCACCAGCCCCTTGCGCATGGCCTCGCGAAAGCGCTCCCGCAGTTGCGTGATCAGCTCCGGCTTCAGGGTCTCGGCGGCTCCCGCCTGGCGCGTATGTTCCTCGGCAATACGCAGTCCGCGGTCGATCCGGGTGCGCACCTCGTCGATGAACTCGTACAGAATGTCGCTGGGGATGGTGAGGGCAAAGCGTCGTGGCGAACGTACCCAGACCACGGTCTCGAAATCCGCGGCCAGGCTTTCCAGGTCGCGCATGCCGCGGAATTCCTCGTAGACCGACAGCGGCATGTAGAACTCGGCGCCGCAGTGGCGGGCCAGGCGGAGAAAGGTCCGCAGTATGTCTTCCGGGTCTTCGCCGAACTGACTGGCGACATGGGGATTGGTGAAGACGCTGGTATCCAGTACGAAACGGCGCATGCGGTCTTCCCCCGGTTGACCCCTGAACTGCCATCATCGGCAGCCTCCGGAGGGCCGTCAACTTGCGAGGGGCTTGTTCAGGGAAAGGTTTCCTTAAAATCCGGGGAAAGCTGGCTAGGCTGAATCAGGATTCATTGATGCCTGACTGGGGACGGTGCGGAATGAGGGCTGATGATGCAGGCTGATCGAGCGCAGGATCGCGCGACCGACGAGGCGGATGAGCGGGTTCCGTGGCACGCCCTGTCCGAACGGGAGATCCGGCAGCACTGGACCGTCGCCGATGGCGGGCTGAGTACCGACGAGGCACAGGCCCGCCTTGCCCGATACGGACCGAATGCGCTCGAGCCACCCGCGCGCTCGCATGTGCTGATGCGCTTCCTGCGCCATTTCCACAATATTCTGATCTACATCCTGATCGCCGCGGCCGTCGGCACCGCGCTGCTGGGGCACTGGGTGGACACCGGCGTGATCATCGCCGTGGTGCTGATCAATACGCTGATCGGCTTCGTCCAGGAGGGCAAGGCGGAGAAGGCGCTGGATGCCATCCGTCAGATGCTCTCGCCCATGGCGATCGTGGTGCGCGAAGGACATCCACGCGAGATACCCGCCTCCGAGATCGTGCCCGGCGATCTGGTCCGCCTGCAGGCGGGCGACAAGGTGCCCGCGGACCTGCGCCTGCTGGAAGCCAAGAATCTGCGCATCGAGGAAGCCGTGCTGACCGGGGAGTCCGTGCCGGTGGAGAAGGAGCTTGCGCCGGTGGACCGGGGTGCCGCATTGGGTGATCGGGGCTGCATGGCCTACTCCGGCACCTTGGTCACCTTCGGTCGCGGGCTCGGCGTGGCGGTGGCAACCGGCTCCGGCACCGAGATAGGCCGCATTTCCGCCATGCTGGGCGAGGTGGAAAGCCTGCAGACGCCACTGGTGCGACAGATGGAGCAGTTCGGCCGCTGGCTGGCCGGAGTCATCGTCGCCATCTCGGCGATTACCTTCGCCTTCGGGTACTGGGTGCGCGATTATCCCCTGGATGAAATGTTCCTCGCCGCAGTCAGTCTCGCGGTGTCCACCATCCCCGAAGGCCTGCCGGCCATCATGACCATCGCCCTCGCCATCGGTGTGCAGAAGATGGCCCGGCGTAACGCGATTATCCGCAAGCTGCCGGCAGTGGAGACGCTGGGCTCGGTATCGGCCATCTGCTCGGACAAGACCGGCACGCTGACCCGCAACGAGATGACGGTGCAGGTGCTGGCCTTTGCCGGCTGGCAGGTACAGGTGGACGGGGTGGGGTATGCGCCCCGTGGCGGGTTCGCAATCGATGGCCGTGATATCGAGCCGGAGCAGGACCGTCTGCTCTGGGAAACCCTTCGCGCCGCCATGCTCTGTAACGATGCCCAGTTGTTCAGGAAGGAGGATGGCTGGGTCATGGAGGGCGATCCCACCGAGGGCGCGCTGCTGACCCTGGCGCGCAAGGCCGGCATGGACCCCAAGCGTCAGCACGAGCGCTATCCGCGCACCGACGTGATTCCCTTCGAGTCCGATCACAAGTACATGGCGACCCTGCATCATGACCATCAGGGACAGGGTGCGATCTACCTGAAAGGGGCGCCGGAATGCGTACTGGCCCTTTGCCGCCGCCAGATGGGGCGTGATGGGCCCGAACCGCTGGACGAGAATTACTGGAAGGCACGGATGGATGAGGTGGCAGGCCGCGGTCAGAGGCTTCTGGCCATCGCCGGACGCGATGTCAGTCCGGAGCAGCGGACCCTGCAGTACGAGACCGTGGAGCAGGGCGACTTCACCCTGATGGCAGTGGTCGGGATCATCGACCCGCCCCGCGACGAGGCGGTTCGCGCCGTCGCCGAGTGCCGCGCCGCCGGTGTCCGGGTGAAGATGATTACCGGTGATCACCTGATGACCGCACGTGCCGTGGGCGACATGCTGGGTATCAACCAGCAGGGTGGCGGCGACGCCATGAACGGATACCAGATCGATACCATGGATGATCTGGAGCTGCGGCAGGTGGTGCAACGGACGGACGTGTTCGCGCGCACGTCGCCCGAGCACAAGCTGCGGCTGGTGGAGGCGTTGCAGTCCGGTGGACGGATCGTGGCCATGACCGGTGACGGGGTCAATGACGCTCCTGCGCTCAAACGTGCCGATGTGGGCGTGGCCATGGGCCGCAAGGGCACCGAGGCGGCCAAGGAAGCCTCGGAGATGGTGCTCGCGGACGATAATTTCGCCTCCATCGCCCATGCGGTCGAGGAAGGGCGCACCGTCTACGACAACATCCGCAAGGCGATCCTGCACATGCTGCCGACCAATGCAGGGCAGTCACTGACCATCATGATGGCAATCCTGATGGGCCTCGCGCTGCCGCTGACACCGGTGCAGGTCCTCTGGGTGAACATGGTGACGTCGGTCACCCTGGCCATGGCCCTCGCGTTCGAACCCAGTGAGCCGGGAGTGATGCGCCGCTCACCGCGCGATCCGGAGGCACCCCTGTTGTCCGGCTTTCTGCTCTGGCGGATTCCCTTTGTCGCGGTGCTGCTCTGGATTGGCACGTTCGGCCATTTCGTCTACATGGAGGAGGTGGTTGGCGTGTCCGACGAGCTGGCGCGCACGGTTGCCATCAACACTCTGGTGTCCGGCCAGGCCTTTTACCTGTTCACCCTGCGGCTGACCTATCAGCCGGTACTGGTCGGTGGCGAGATCTTCAAGTCACGCGCCATGTGGTTGGCCATCGCGGTTCTGGTGGTGCTGCAGCTGGGCTTCAGCTACCTGCCGTTCATGCAGACCCTGTTCGGCACCACGGCGCCCGGGGCCGGTGACTGGGCCCGTATCCTGCTTTTCGGTATCGCCGTGTTCGCCATCGTGGAGTTGGAGAAGATGGTGCTGCGTCGGCTGCCCTGGGTGGATACGGGGGATGCGGAAGCCCCTGTGGCGCGGCAATGACAGCGGCCTGAACCCTAGGGAGACGCTGATTTATTCGCACGTCCGCGTTGGCATTGCATTTTTTCCGAGGCAAGGCGCGCTGCGCAGCGCCGCAGTCATTCTGCGGTCAAGCAGCGCAACACAACATTCGGGGAA
>PXAT01000119.1 GCA_003565775.1 Ectothiorhodospiraceae bacterium
CGGTGAATACACCCAACGCAGCCGCCAGCGGGCCGTTCTTGGTATGCGCCGCGGCGCATACCAAGAACGGCCCGCTGGCGGCTGCGTTGGGTGTATTCACCGGTGGCGGAATCAATATCCCCGAAAGATATCTGCCCGAAGACCTCGGCATTCCCATGTTCGTTGGGCGCGCGGGCATCAATAAGGGCCTCGACAAAAACATCTTCACGCCCTACAACTTCAACCAGGAAACCGGACGCTTGGAAGGAAGAGGCAAGTTGAAGTATGCGGCCTATCTGAACGGTATGTATACCAAGGATTCCCGCGTCGGACATTCCACTCCTCTGAATGTGAAGTATTACGACAAATCCCTAATGTTGCAAAGCGGATGGAACCCGTACATCAGAGCCCGCGATGCCAAGTCGGAATACTCCCAGTTCGGTGCCGATGTAGCCGTCCAGATTCCGACCATTCACGATAGCGAGATCTTGCTGTCAACCGAGATTAACTCTGCCCATTTCAGCAACCACGCAGGATCCCTGAACAACCTAGGCGGAGTTGCATCCGCGAATCTGCTGATGGACGATTGGGTACTCGGCCTGCGCTATGCTATGGTAAATCCAGATTCGAAGATGGCCTACACCGAAATAGATGACAATGGCGTTCGCAAAAGCTATTCGATAACAGATAAGAGCATCAAGGAAGTCACGGTCAGTGCGGTTTATTTCCTCGAGAAGTACAATCTCAAGTTCATTGCCGACCTAGCTTAGAGCCAGTCCAAAATCATCTTAATCACTGACCATCAACTAATAAGGCCGTGTATTTTCCGGGCAAAAGGAGCTTTTTTTGCTCCTATGCCCGAAAAAGATGTGTTATAATCTAAAAAGACCAAAAGAAAGGTTATAACACGATGACGAATATATCATTTCAGCCCGAACTTAGTCCAGCGATTCCCACAGTTTTTGGTTCGAAAGATTACAACGAGTTTCGGTGGACGCTAGAAGAGATGGATCGCATTCTGACTGAATCCGGGATTGAACACGCCTTCATTATCCGCCAGATATCACTGAGAGAGAAAAGCAAGCCGACGCAGAAGCGATACGGCGTCTATCGCGCAGCCTTGCGCTATGGCATACTGCTGGCCATCACGCAGTACTCGTACAGGCGGCTCGCCTTCGCTGTCGCCGACAGCAATCTGTTCCAATGGTTTGTCGGTGCGGCGCAGATCGATGGGGTGCGGCCCTACAGCAAAAGCACGATCGAAAGGATTGAAAAGCTCATATCCCCCGAGGAGATACGGGAGCTGGTCAACAAGCTAAATAAGGCAGCATCCAACAGCAGTGAAGCGAGGGAGCTGCTGTATCGAGAAACAGCAATGAGGATGGATCGTATTTTTGCCGACTCGACCTGCATTGAGGCTAACATCCACTTCCCGGTGGACTGGGTGCTACTGCGCGATGCGGCCAAGACACTGATCAACGCCATTGTCCTTATCCGATCCAAAGGCTTGAAGAGCAGGATTCCGGAACCGAGTTCCTTCCTGCGCAGCATGAACAATCTCTGTATCGAAATGGTCAACACTCGCCGCAAGAATGATGCCATGAAGAGGCGCAAACACATCTTCAGGCAGATGAAGAAGCTGATTAAGATCATAGAGACCCACGCCAAGAAGTATCGGGATGTGCTCTCGGAAAGCTGGGAGAAGAGTGATTTCAGCGAAGCCGAGGCGCAGGTGGTGCTTGACCGCATCGACAATATCCTTGATCAGCTTCCGCAAGCGGTGAAGCAGGCGCACGAGCGGATAATCGGAGGTCGCGCAGTCGCCAGCTCCGACAAGATACTCAGCCTGTACGAGCCGGACATTCATGTCATCGTACGCGGCAAGGCCGGGGCCGAGGTCGAGTTCGGAAACTCGCTCTACCTCGCGGAGCAGGAGGACGGATTGATCGTCGACTGGCAACTGCATCAGCAGAAGCCTTCTTCAGACTGCAGCATGGTAAAGTCGAGTATTGAACGAATCGAGACTGCTCACGGCAAGCTGGAAAGCTACACGGCCGACCGTGGCTTCGACTCGAAAGTTGTACGGAAAATCCTCGATGAAATGGAAATCAAAAACGGAGTCTGCCCCCGGTCTGTGCCTATGCTCCAAGAGCGTCTTGAAGACGAATGGTTCTGCCAGCTACAGGGTCGCAGATCACAGACAGAAGCGCGCATCGGCATCTTCAAGAATGTCTATCTGGGAGGTCTGTTGCGTAGCAAGGGATTCGCAAACCGCGAATGCCGGATCGGGTGGTGCGTGCTCGCGCACAACCTCTGGAAGCTCGGCAGCATCGCGGTTAAAGAGAAGCAGCGACGAAGTCGCAAGGCCTCCTGAAAAGCCACTTTGAATGTATCAGATCAAGCCATTGCTGACCACTGTGCCCAAAAATCATCATATTGCGTCAATTTATGCGCCTCTGCCAGGATCCCGTCAAAATTATGGCATACTAAGCCCTACCGTAAATTCGAGTTCTACGCAGGGTTGCCAAATGATTGATTTTGGGACAGACTCTATTTAAGCACCACGAGAACCGTTGCCATAACTACCTGATCACACATCCTTTATACGAAATCCAACCGGATTTTGCGCTAATAGTGTCGCCCTCTCGGAACACCCAAAAACGGCCAAAAATCCATCGTAGGCGTATTTTTGGAGTTTCGCGAATCCGGCAGCATCAGCCAAAACGAGCCTTATCGAACGTAAAACAAGCGTATTAAAAGCTTGTATTACACGACGGCATGTGGTCAGCTTCGGCACATGGCCAAACTGTTGCAACAGCTCACGAACAAGAAGCGCTCCCAGGAGCGCGCTGCGCGCTTGGAAAACCCTCATAATCATCCCCCTTTTTCAATGGACATATCGGCTGTCACCCGCTCTGAAGTTTTCCCTGATTTTGTGCATCGTAACTGTACAGTTACGACGATTTCGTGTGGTGTGCGCTATTACGGCTACCGCTACTACAACCCCGATTTGGGGGGGTGGATCAACCGCGACCCGATTGGCGAGCGGGGTGGATTTAATCTGTACGGATTTGTGAATGGTAACCCTATTAACTCGCACGATTA
>PXAT01000058.1 GCA_003565775.1 Ectothiorhodospiraceae bacterium
GCGGGCGCGGCAGAACTGACCATGCTGGTCCTGATTGACGAAGATCAGGAAACCACGGTCAGTCGGCTGGTGGCCCATCTCTGGTTCGCCTGCCGGCTCCAGGCCGGCAGGGACCGGGTGATCTGCCTCAGCGCCGGAGAGGCCGAGGACAACCGCACCGCCCTGTATGTCTGGGTGCGCCGGGAAATCTCGGCCTGTCGGGGAATGAGCCTGCCGGAGGCTCGGGTGTTCCTGGAGGAGCGGCTGCAGCGGCGGCTTGTGCTCTGGGATCAGCATCCGGAACGGTTTAAACCGACTAAGAAGGATACGCGGGCCGTTGACTAACGCAGCCAAACGTCGTCTACTTGATCCAACTCAAACCAAACGCCCTTAAGTTTTGATAAAGTCAGATCTGGGCATTTGGTATAGGTCTTGAAGAGGTGGCTTTCCGCTGGTCGGTCTAAAACCCGAAAATCTGCTCGCACAGCAAATCTCGATCGGCGTAACCGGCTTCTCCAAAGCCGGCAAAACCGCCCGTATCACGTTGCTCGCTACTGTGCCGAACACAAATAAAGCCACGAAGGCCGAAACAAATAGTGCCCACACCGAACGGAGAAGCCCGCTTATATAGCCAACGAACTAAAAATGTGACCCGCGCTATATACATCTCGTTCGCCGCAACCGTCTCAGCGGCCTTGTTGCTATATATATGGCGTGTAGCGTATGCCCACACTGACTGGGCAATTTTTGCCCTATTGCCAATCGCAATAGCTATCGCAGCGGGAATGAGACCAATACAGAAGGCCCCTTGGAAAGCAAGCCTACGTTTGGTCCTGAGAGCAGACTCGCCATACGGAAAATATTTAACAGGGAATATAAGAGCTCTCCTGCTTTCATTCCTATTTGTGCTCATCGCCATTCCCATTCTGGCTTGGCAGGGTTTAAGCGCAACTGTAGAACATGGAACGACGATGGCCGCTGCCTTCTTTTTCTCGGGCTTCGTTAACATCGCGTGTGAGAGATACCTAATAACGCACTTGCATCAGCCCTTCGCACGCGCAATTGCTGTTTCGCTAACCACATGGATCGTGGCAGTTCCATTTATTTTTGTCTTCGCGTTAACGACATGGACATGGGAGCCAGTAAATTTGGACCTTCTGGAAATGTCAGTTCTTGACGCCATTAAAGCAAGGTGGCAGGATCTTCCAGGTAGAGGTGGGTGGATAGCCAATGGGCTGAGTGTCTTTTACGCATACGAAGCTGTTAAACATTGGTTGGTTCTACACTTGCACCAATATAAATTCGTCGGGATTCTCTTCAGTATCGACGCCGCAGTATTTTGTTTAATTCTCTGTCGGTCTGCGATAGTCTTTAGCCACGCTATCGACACCTACGTTTTATTTGAAAAAAAATAATGACAGAAGAGCCCGAATTCAGATCAACTCCGAACTCATCCCGTCGCGGCCGCTGGTTTTGGGTGGCCATGACCGCGGGAGCGGCACTAGCAGTGTCCCTCACGCTGTATCAAGGGCCGCTCGGCCCAGATCCATCTCTGCCTCCTGATGATTCGCGGCAAGGCCAAGTCGAAGAGATACCTCCACATGACCTTGCCAAGAAGTTGGAAAGAGCCACACAGGCGTCGGTTGCGAAGATTGTGCCTCTGCTTGAAACTCTTATTGACCGAGCGTATGAGCCGGCATTTGAGGCTATTCCTGCATTTGCCGATTTCCATTATTCGTATCCGGGGCAATACCTCGAGCTAGCTGATGCCGCTAGCGGAAACACATTAGCAAGGATTCAGGAGAAGTTGTTTTCCGACCTTGACGAGCGATTGGATGAAATAGGGCCGGTGGTCGATGTCGCTTTTGCAGCAGCCTTCCGACGACACCTCGTGCAATCTTTTCCTCAAGCCGAGTCTGATTCTTCAGTCGTCGGCCAATTAACTGACAGGGCGATAGACGACGCAGTTCAACGGATGAACCTGACCACCCCTATCGCGGCGACTGCGGCTCTAGGTGGCACGCTCACGCTCAGGGCCGCATCCGCAGCATTGGCAAAAAAGATTGCAAGGCAATTTGCACTAAAGCTTGCCGCGCGAGTTGGGGGGAAGTCTGCACTTGCATTGACGAGTGCGGCTACATCCACACTTGCTTGCTCCTGGGGTGGACCAGGCGCTTTAGTCTGCGGCCTGCTTGGCGGCGTGGCTGCATGGGTCATCGCCGATTATGGAATTCTAAAAATTGACGAATTTTGGAATAGGGAAGATTTCAAGAACGATATAAGGAAGCTCATAGAAGAACAGAAGATGGCGCATAAAGAGCTATTTAAAGACGCACTCTACCAACGAGCCATTGAGGTGCAGTCAGAAGTCAACCTGATCGCTCAGGAGCACGAAATAAGACTGAAAGACCTCTACGGTGTTGGCTTGGATGATATCTGTGACGAAGCATTTTCCATTTACCAAACCTACGCTGAAATTAGTAAGCATATTCGTAACAGAAATCCCGGCTATGTATCAGCATTTAAAGATGGAATCAGCCCCAGAGAGGAAAGCTTTATATTGAGCGGGCTTGTTCTATCGATAATTGAGAATTTATCTGAATCGTACCATGTATTTATTAGGGACGTAGTGATCGTGGGTCAGCTACCAGATCGCTTTCGGCAAAGGGGGCAAATTTCCGCAGAGTTATTGCTGAACGGTATGAAACTTACATTCGAGGATACCACGGTGTCTAGGAATGAGTATTTTAGGTTGATCACGCATGATAATGAAATCGAGTTATATACCCTATTTTATAAACAGCATGTCGATTACTCACTGACAATAGGTCAGCATCGTCGACTCAGAGAAGACAACTTGTTTGAGGGCTCTGGAAGGCTAAAGGTATGGCCATCGAGTGATGCCGTAGATGGATTAATTCAAACCATTGAAATACCAATCTACATTACGGCTAACCAAGACTCAGTAACGCGTGCCGCTGAAGACCTGGATGTCGAAGTCGCGTCAGCGACTGTCAACGTCTCTATCAGCGTCCAGGCGCTTCCTTTGGCGGATGTGCAATTGCCAACCATATGCAGGCAACGTCAACCCAC